>JASJBF010000001.1:300000-433464 GCA_030066685.1 Kiloniellales bacterium
CGCCCTGGTCGCGGGCTACGAGTGGCTGAGCCGGCGCCGGGCCGCCGGGCCGCGCGACCGGCGCCTGCTGACCCGCCTGGGCCTCTATCTGGGCTTCCTCCTGCTGTCCTCGGTCATCGCCAACCTGGCAACGGCCCCCTTCGCGATCTTCCATTTCAACCGCTTGGCAGTCTTTGGCCTCTTCGCCAACCTGGTCGCCATACCCCTGACCGCCTTCTGGATCATGCCGGCCGCGGTGGTCGCCATGCTGCTTCTGCCTTTCGGGCTGGAGGCCGGGGCCCTCGCCGTCATGGGCACCGGCATCGAGCTCCTGCTCGCCGTGGCCGGTGAGATCGCCGGCTGGGAGGGCGCCGTGATCCCGGTCCGGGCGATGCCGCTCTGGGGCCTGGCCGCAGCGGCCTTCGGCGGCCTTTGGCTCTGCCTCTGGGAACGGCGATGGCGGCTCGTCGGGTTGGCCGGGCCCCTGCTGGGCGCGGCCTCGATCGCGCTTACGAGCCCGCCGGACTTCCTGGTCAGCGGCGACGGCAGGCTGCTCGCGCTGCGGGCCGCGGACGGCGCCCTGGTCTTCTCGGCGCTGAAGCGGGAGCGCTACCGGCGCGACATCTGGCTTCGCCGTTCGGGGGCCGAGGCCGCGCGGGCCTGGGACCGGGGCGGCGGGCAGCCGGAACCCGGCCTCCGCTGCGACGCCCTCGGCTGCGTCTTCGAGTTCGCCCCCGGCCGCCACCTTGGCCTGGCTTTGACGGGCGAGGCTCTGGAAGAGGACTGCAGGACCGTCGAGGTCCTGGTCAGCCTGGAGCCGCTACGGGGCCTGGAATGCCCGGAGCCGCGGCTGGTGATTGACCGCTTCGACCTCTGGCGCAACGGCACCCACGCCGTCTGGCTGAACGCGGCTGCGCCGCGGGTCGCGAGCGTCAGGGCGCAACGGGGCGATCGGCCTTGGGTGCGCAAACCCGAGGCGTCGAGCGCCCGGCCCGCCGAGGGCCAGACCCAAAGGTGAGGCGGGATTTCCTCGATCCACTTGAAAAAGTTGAAGCCTGCTTCACGCGTCAAACCGTTGCGGTGTGACGCGATCATGCGTCAGCGCCGTCAGTACTGGCGCAGAAGCCCGATCAGGCGGCCCTGGACCTTGACCCGGTCCGGCGGAAAGATTCGGGTCTCGTAGGCCGGGTTGGCGGGTTCCAGCGCGATCGCCTGGCCGCGGCGGCGCAGGCGCTTCAGGGTGACTTCCTCGCCGTCGATCAGGGCGACGACGATGACCCCGTTGTCGGCGTGCTCGGAGCGCTCGATGATCACGGTATCGCCGTCCAGGATCCCGGCCTCGATCATGGAGTCGCCCTCGACCTCGAGGGCGTAGTACTCGCCGCCGCCGATCAGCGAGGGCGGCACCTCGACGAAGCTGGAATGGTCGCGCAGCGCCTCGATCGGCGTGCCGGCCGCGATCCGGCCGAAGAAGGGGAGTTCAAGTGCGTTGGCCGCCGGCGGATGGCTCTTGCCGTGCTGGCCGCTGAAATCGCCCTTGATCACGTTGGCCGGCAGCGCTGCCGGCGCCTCTATGTCGTCGGGCAGACGCACGACCTCGACCGCGCGGGCCCGGTGCGCTAGGCGTCGGATGAAGCCGCGCTCTTCGAGGCCGGTGATCAGGCGATGAATGCCGCTCTTCGACTTCAGACCCAGCGCATCCTTCATCTCGTCGAAGGAGGGGGAGACGCCGTGTCGGTTCAGGTGTTGGTGAATGAAGCTGAGCAATTCGTGCTGTTTTCGCGTGAGCATGTCGTACGCCTCGCTTGGCCCCCTGGAGAATTATCTTGAACCACTATATCTAGAACAAAACAAAAACTTCTTACATGTTCTAGTTTGGTTCTCTTATTTCGTCAAGGGGTGATATGACAGGAAAACGTCAGCAGCGCCATTGGGGGTATTACCCGCCACCGGGGAGATCCTTCGCCGGGGGCCTCAGATCCCGAGCAGCGGGCCGCCCAGGCGCAGAATCGTGACCCGCTCGCCGGCGGCCGTCGGCGGAGCATGGGGCGCGCGGACGACCAGGCAGTCGGCGCGCGACAGGGTTGCGAGCATGGAGCTGTCCTGGCGCTCGAAAGGCACCGCAGTCAGCTGCCCGCTGGCGTCGGGTTTGAGCCGGGCGCGCAGATAGTCCTGGCGTTCGTCGTTCTCGCCCAGATCGCGGCCCAGGATCGCGGTCTCTTCCGGGAGGTCTTCCGCAACGCCGAGCAGGGCAGAGATCGCCGGGCGCAGAAAGAGAAGGGCGCAGACCAGGCTCGACACAGGGTTGCCCGGCAGGCCCAAAACCGGCGTCGGCCCCATCCGGCCGAACATCAACGGCTTGCCTGGCCGCATGGCGATCTTCCAGAAGTCCAGATCCATGCCCTTGTCGACGAGGGCGCCCTGGACCAGGTCGTGCTTACCGACCGAAGCGCCGCCGGACGTGACCAGGAGGTCGCTGCCGGCGGCCTGGTCCAGGGCGGCGTCGAGCCGCGCCCGCTCGTCGGCGGCAATGCCCAGGTGGATCGCCTGCCCACCGACCGCGGTGACGAAGGCGGAAAGCGAAAAGCCGTTGGAGGCGACGATCTGGCTCTCGCCCAGGGCCTCGCCCGGCAGCACAACTTCGTCGCCGGTGGAAAGAATCGCGACCCGCGGCCGCCGCCGCACCTTGAGCCAGGGCCGGTTCATCGCCGCGGCCAGGCCGATGTCCCGAGAGGTCAGGCGCCGGCCTGCGGCGATCCCCGCCTCGCCGGCCCGGAAATCGAGCCCGGCGGGCCGGACATAGCGGCCGGGCCCGACGGACTTGAAGATCCGGACCTGTCCGGACCCGGCTTCGGTGTTCTCCTGGATCACGATCGCGTCGGCGCCGGGCGGCAGCGGCGCGCCGGTGAAGATTCGGACCGCCTGCCCGGGCCCAAGCGCTTCGTCGCGCCGGGTGCCGGCGGCGATCTCGGCCACGACTTCGAGGTCGATCGGAACCTCCGTCAGGTCGGCCGCACGGACCGCGTAGCCGTCCATGGCCGAAACGTCGTGGGGCGGCTGGGTGAGGGCGGCGGTGACGTCCTCGGCCAGGACCCGTCCCAAGGCCTCGGTCAGGCCCACGGTCTCCGCCGGCAGGGGCGAGAAGGCGCCGAGGATGCGGGCCAGCGCCTCTTCGACCGAGATCATCAGGGCGCCTCGTAGGTTCCGGACTTCCCGCCGGACTTGTGCACCAGGCGGATGTCGCCGATGCGCATGGCGCGGTCCCGGGCCTTGCACATGTCGTAGACCGTCAACGCCGCCACGGCGACCGCGGTCAGGGCCTCCATCTCGACCCCGGTCCGGCCCTTGAGGGCGCAGCTGGCGGTGATCTCGACCGCCGTCTCGGCCTCGTCGAGTTCCAGGTCGACCTTGACCGAGGTCAGCGCGAGAGGATGGCAGAGCGGGATCAGGTCCGGGGTCCGCTTGGCCCCCATGATGCCTGCAAGCCGGGCGACCGAGAGCACGTCGCCCTTCTTGACCGCGCCCTCGCGGATCAGCGCCAGGGTCTCTGGAGCCATGAAGATGCGGCCCTTGGCCACCGCCCGGCGCTCGGTCTCGGCCTTGTCGGCGACGTCGACCATGACCGCCCGGCCTTGTTCGTCCAGATGGGTGAAGCCGCTCATTCCGCCGTCTCCGCGCGGGTCGGCCGCAGGGCCGCGACGGCCGCGGCCGCGTCGTCCTGGCGCATCAGAGACTCGCCGATCAGGAAGGCCCGGGCGCCGGTGGCGCGCATGCGGGCCAGGTCCTCGGGCGAGTAGAGTCCGCTCTCCGAGACCAGGAAGCGATCTTCTGGCAGCCCCGCCGCCAGGGCCTCGGTGACTGCAAGATCAACCTCCAAGGTCTTGAGATTGCGGTTATTGATGCCGATCAGCGGCGAGCGCAGGGCGAGCGCCCGCGACAGCTCCTCGGCGTCGTGGACCTCCAGCAGCACGTCCATGCCCAGGGCGACGGCCGCAGCCTCCAGTTCCGCCGCCTGACCGTCCTCCAGGGCCGCCAGGATCAGCAGGATGCAGTCGGCGCCCAGGGCCCTGGCCTCGGTCACCTGGTAGGGATCCAGCATGAAGTCCTTGCGCAGCACGGGCAGGGCCGTGGCCGCGCGGGCCGCGATCAGGTGCTGCGATTCGCCCTGGAAGTAAGGCGCGTCGGTCAGCACCGAGAGGCAGGCCGCGCCGCCGGCCTCGTAGGCCCGGGCCAAGGACGGCGGGTCGAAGTCTTCCCGAATCAGGCCTTTGGAAGGCGAGGCTTTCTTGACCTCGCAGATCAGGGCATAGCCCTCGGCCGCCGCGACCCGGCGCAGGCGATCGAGGAACCCGCGTGGCGCGGAAGCCTGTCGTGCCCGGGCCTCCAGCTCCGGCAGCGGCAGGGCGGCCTTGCAGGCGGCGACGTGGTCGAGCTTGTCGGCGCAGATCCGCGCCAGGACGTCGCTCTCGATCCGCTTGGCCGGGCGGCTCATTGCGGGGCGCCTTCGTTGGTGATCGCCACCAGGCGGTCCAGCACGGCCTTGGCCCTGCCGCTGGCGATCGCCTCGGCCGCCATCACGACGCCCTGCTTGAGGTCCGAGACCTTGTCCGCCACCAGCAGCGCGGCGGCGGCCGTATAGAGCACGATGTCGCGGTAGGGGCCGCTCTCGCCGCCGAGCAGGGCGCGCAGGGCCGCCGCGTTGGTCTCCCGGTCGCCGCCCAGCAGGTCCCCCAGGCGCGCCTCGGGCAGGCCGGCCTCCTGCGGCGAGACCTCGAAGACGCGGATTTCGCCGTCCCTGAGCTCGGCCACCGTCGAGGGCCCGGTCGTGCTGAGCTCGTCCAGGCCGTCGGCGCCGTGCACCACCCAGGCGCGCTCGTGTCCAAGGCTCTTCAAGACCTGGGCCAGGGGCTCGACCCATTCCTTGGCGAAGACGCCGATCAGCTGCCGCTTGACCCCGGCCGGGTTTGACAGCGGGCCGAGCAGGTTGAAGATCGTCCGGGTGCCGAGCTCGACCCGCGTCGGGGCGACGTGGCGCATGGCGCTGTGGTGCCGCGGCGCCATCAGGAAGCAGGTCCCGGCCTCCTTGAGGGCCCGCTCGATCAGCTTCAGGTCGGCGTCGATGTTGACCCCCAGCGCGGCCAGGACGTCGGCGGCGCCGGTCTTGGACGACAGCGCCCGGTTGCCGTGCTTGGCCACGGGGACGCCGCAGGCGGCGACGACGAACTGGGCGCCGGTCGAGACGTTCAGGGTTCCCTTGGCATCGCCCCCGGTGCCGCAGGTGTCGATCGCACCCGGCGGCGCCTCGACCGGCAGCATCTTGGCGCGCATGGTCCGCACGGCGCCGGTGATCTCGGCCACGGTCTCGCCGCGGACCCGCAGGGCCATGAGGAAGCCTCCCATCTGCGAGGGCGTGGCATCGCCAGACATCATGATGCCGAAGGCGGCCTGGGCCTGGTCTTCGGAGAGCTGGCCGCCGCTTGCGACGTAGGACAGGAGGGTCCGGAAATCCGTGGTGTCGGCCGCCATGCGAAATGTCCCTGGTTCGGCCCCGGCTCAGGCGTTGTGGCCGGCGATGGCGAGGAAGTTGTGCAGCAGGGCGTGGCCGTGCTCGGAGGCGATGCTCTCCGGGTGGAACTGCACGCCATGGATCGGCAGCTCGCGGTGGCGCAGCCCCATGATGGTGCCGTCCTCGGTGTCGGCGGTAACCTCCAGGCTGTCCGGCAGACTGTCTCGCTCGACGGTCAGGGAATGATAGCGGGTCGCCGACAGCGGCGAGGGCAGGCCCTCGAAGACGCCGCCGGCCTCGTGCCGGATCGGGCTCAGCTTGCCGTGCATCGGCGCCGGCGCCCGCACCACCCGGCCGCCGAAGGCCTGGCCGATGGCCTGGTGCCCGAGGCAAACGCCGAGCAGGGGCAGGCGCCCTGCGGCCTTGCTCACCAGCTCCAGGCAGATCCCGGCCTGGTCGGGATCGCAGGGGCCGGGCGACAGGATGATCCCCTGAGGCGCCATTTCCAGGGCCTCCTCGGCGCTCAGCGCGTCGTTCCGCCTGACGGTCACGCGCGCGCCCAGCTCCCCCAGGAAATGGTAGAGGTTGTAGGTGAAGCTATCGTAATTATCTATAAGCAGAAACATTACAGAGCTTTATTTTGGTTTGCTCATAACTGCGTTGAACTGCCGGCTCTTCTTATATCAGGTCGCCGGGAGCGAAGAAAGCGCTGCCCGCCCGGTCGGGCGCCGCGCCAGCCCGCCGCAGGGCTGAGGATCATAAACCGAACCTTAACCTTCGTCTTCCAATGAAGGTGCAGTCGCCTGGCGGGCGAGCGGCAAGGGGCGCCGGTCCGAGCTTTCGAGTCGGCGGGCCTCTCGGCGAAAGGGACGCGACGTGGGACGAAGACGGCGCCGAAAGCAGCCGCAAAAGGCGAAGACCGCAAAACGCACGACGCCCAAGAAGGCGCCGGCGCCGCGCAGGGAGCCTTCGCAGCAGTCCTGGCTCGTGTTCGGGGCGGTCGGGCTGTTCTTCAGCGGCGCCCTGATCGGCGCCGTCGTCGGGACCCAAATTGCCCGCGACGACTTCGAGACCCGCTTGGCGGCCTTGGAGAGGCCGGCCGCCGAGCGCGCCGCGCCCGGCATGTGGCGCCGCGGTCCGTCGCGGCATGACTTGGCCGTGTTCCGTCCGGCCAGGCCAGCGCCGCCCGCGCCCGGTTCCCTGCCTAAGGACGGCGGGGCGGAGCGCGACCCGGCGCAGGCCGGCTTCGAACCGGAGGCGAGGGCGGAAGCGGGCGAGCCGGACGAACCCGTCTCGGCGCCCCCCGACGTGGCAACCGAGGAGCCGAGGCGGCTGGCCCATGTGGAGCCGACCCGGGAAAGCCCGGTCGAAATCTCGGAACCGGCCTGGCGGCGCCATGCCGTGCCGGTGGGCGCACTCCAAGGCCGCCCTGCAATTGCCATCGTCCTCGACGATCTCGGGCTCAACCTGCCGAATACCCGCAAGGCGATCACGCTGCCCGCGCCGCTCTCGCTGGCCTTCATGACCTACGGCTATGATCTGCCGCGCCTGACCCGGCGCGCCAGAGAGGCCGGACACGAGCTGCTGGTGCACCTGCCCATGGAGCCCAGGGACCGTGCGACCGACCCCGGGCCGAACGTCCTGATCACCGGCATGGCTGAGGCCGATCTGGCGCAGCGCCTGGACTGGGGCCTTGGCCGCTTCGAGGGCTTCGTCGGGGTCAACAACCACATGGGCAGCCGCTTCACCGCATCGGCGCCCGACATGGCCCTTGTGATGCAGGCGCTGAAGCGCCGCGGCCTGCTGTTCCTCGACTCCCAGACCATCGCAGACAGCGTCGGCGGGGAGGTGGCCGAGGCCTTCAGTGTGCCCTTCGCCCGGCGCGACGTCTTCATCGACAACGTCGCCGAGGCCGATGACATCCGGACGCAGCTCGCGAAGCTGGAACGGCTGGCGAGCCGCCGCGGCTACGCCGTCGGCATCGGCCATCCCTACAGTGAGACGATCAGGGTGCTGGAGGCCTGGATCCCGGAGGCCAAGGCCCGCGGCTTCGTCTTCGTGCCGATCAGCGACATCGTGGGACGCCGCAACGTCTCCGGCTGAGGTCCGGCGCATAGGCCGGTTGAAGGCTCTCCGCTCACGTCTTTTGGGCCGCGAAACGCATGGCTTCCTCGGCTGCCCGGATGACGGCGCGCGCCTTGTTGCAGCTCTCCTGATACTCGGCCTCGGGATCGCTGTCGGCGACGATGCCGCCGCCGGCCTGGATCACGACCTCGCCGTCCTTCACCAGGGCGGTGCGCAGGGCGATGCAGGTGTCCATGGCGCCGCCGGCGCCAAAGTAGCCAACGGTCCCGGCGTAGATGCTGCGCCGCTCGGGCTCCAGCTCGTCGATGATCTCCATGGCCCGGACCTTGGGCGCGCCGGAGACCGTTCCGGCCGGAAAGCCGGCGACCAGGGCGCTCATCGCGTCCTCGCCCTCGGCCAGGTCGCCGATCACATTGGAGACGATGTGCATGACGTGGCTGTAGGTCTCGACGGTGGACTGCTCGGTGACCCTGACGCTGCCGACCTTGGCGACCCGACCGACGTCGTTGCGGCCAAGATCCAGCAGCATCAGGTGCTCGGCGCGTTCCTTGGGGTCGGCCAGCAGCTCCTCGGTCAGCTGCCGGTCCTCCTCGGCGCTGCGCCCGCGGGGCCGGGTGCCCGCCAGGGGCCGGATCGTCACCTCGCCCTCGCGCAGCCGGACCAGGATCTCGGGGCTGGAGCCGACGATCGAGAAGCCGCCGAAGTCGAGGAAGAACAGAAAGGGCGAAGGGTTGAGCCGGCGCAAGGCGCGGTAGAGCGAGAAGGGCGGCAGCGCGAAGGGCAGGGTGAAACGCTGCGACAGCACGACCTGGAAGACGTCGCCGGCGAAGATGTACTCCTTGCCGCGCTCGACCATGGCCCGGAAGGCCTCCGGCGTCATGTTCGATTTCGGCTCGGGCAGCGCCGCGGCCGCCTCGACCGGCTCGCGCCGGTAGGGCAAGGAGCGCTCGAAGTCGACGACCACGTCGGACAGCCGCTCGCAGGCCCGTCCATAGGCGGCCTTGGCGCCGACTTCGGGGTCGGGCCAGACCGGGGAGAAGACCGTGATCAGGTCCTCGACCCGGTCGAAGACCGCGATCACGCTTGGCCGCAGAAAGACCGCCTCGGGCACGCCCAGGACGTCCGGGTTCTCGTCGGGCAGACGCTCCATCTGCCGGACCATGTCGTAGCCCATGAAGCCGACCAGGGCCGAGGCCATCGGCGGCAGGCCCGGTGGCAGGTCAATGCGCGATTCCGCCACCAGCGCGCGCAGGGTCTCCAAGGGCTTGCCGGACAGGGGCTCGAAGCTCTGCAGGTCGAAGTGGGCCTGGCGGTTGATCTCGGCGCGGCCCTCGCGGCAGCGCCAGATCAGGTCCGGCTTGCGACCGAGGAAGGAATAGCGGCCGATGGTCGCACCGCCTTCCACGGACTCGAAAAGGAAGCTGTTGGGCCGGCCGTCGGCGAGCTTCAGGAAGGCGGAGACCGGGGTCTCCAGGTCGGCCACCAGGGTGGTCGAGACGATCTGCGCCCGGCCCTCTTCGTAGGCTCGGGCGAAGGCCGCGAAGTCGGGCTGTGCGCGCATCGGCTCAGATGTTGCCGGTCAACTGATCGACCAGCTGCTGGTTCACCGTGATGTCGTAGCGTTCGCGCAGGGCGGCGATGAACTGGGCCATGAAGTCCTGCTGAAGGCCGGCCCCAAGCTGGTCGCGCAAGGCGGCCAGGCCTTCCGGGTCGCCGGCCGGGTCGGCCGGCAGGATCTCGACCAGCTTGGCGACGACATAGCCGTCCGAGGAGGCCGCGGTGACCACGCCGTTCGGCTTTGCCTCGAAGAGCCGGCCGGTCAACTCGGGTGCGGGCACCTTTTCCGGGCCGCTGTCCTCGCGCCGCAAAGGCTCGGTCTTGGCCAGGCTCAGGCCTTCGGTCGAACCGATCCCGGCCAGGTCGCCGGCCTCGCCGAGCCGCTGGGCCAGGCTCTCGGCCTTCTCACGCAGTAGGCGGTCGATCTCCTGCTCGCGCCAGGCGGTGAGGGCCTCGTCGCGGACCTCGGCGAAGGGGCGCTGCGCGCTCGCGGTGATGCCGTCGACACGGACCACGAAGTAGCCGCCGTTGGCCGTCTCAATGACCAGGCTTTCCTCGCCGCTCTCCAGGTCGAAGGCCTCGCGCAGGAAGGAACGCGGGTCCGGCAGGCCGGCCACTTCCTGGTCCGCGCGGTCACGGCCGTTCCGTGCGATCGCGTCCACCTTCTTGATTGGCAGGCCGAGGCTGTCCGAAACCTGTTCCAGGGTGTCGCCGCGGCCGAGGTCGTCGTCCAGCTGGCCGGCAGTATCCAGGATCCGGTCCAACGCCTCGGTCTCGGTCAGCTCCTGGAGCAGACTTTCGCGGACCTCGGCGAAGTCGGGTTCCTGACGCGGCTCGATCGTCCCGACCCGCACGAGGTGCCAGCCCAGCGGAGATTCCAGGGGTGCGCTGGCCTGCTCCGCCTCGAGCGTGAAGACCGCGTCGGCGATCTCGGGCAGAAGCTCTTCCCTGGTCAGCACGCCAAGGTCGATGGGCGGGTTCCCGGTGGTCTCCTCGGCGACGACGGCGAAGTCGCTGCCGGTCGCCAATTTCTCAGCCGCCGCCTTGGCCGCGCCTTCGTCGGGCAGGATGAACTGCGCGATCTGGCGCCGCTCGGGGACCACGTACTCTTCGCGGCGTTCCTCGAAGGCCGCCCGCAAGTCCTCCTCGGGAATGCTGATCTCGGCGGAGACGTCCGCGACCGCCAGGTGGAGGTAGGTGAGGCTGCGGTACTCCGGCGCCATGAAGCGGCCGCCATTGTCCCGGTAGAAGGCCTCGAGCGCCGCTTCCTCGGGATCCGCCGGCACCTCAACCCCGGTGCGCGGCAGGACGAGGTACTCGGCGATCCGCCGTTCCGAACGATAGCGGTAGAGGATGTCCGCGAGGCTCTCCGGGGCGGCGATGCCTTCGGTGACCGCGGCGTTGATCTGATCCTGGTTAGTCTCCCGGCGCAGCTGATCCAGCAGCATGCCCCTGGTCATGTTCGCGTTCCGCAGGGTCTGGTCCAGGATCATCTGGTCGAACTCGCCCGCGGCATTCTGGAAGGCGGAGATCTCGCGGACCACCTTGAGCAGCTGCTCGTCGCTGACCACCAGCCCCATATCGCTGGACAGCTGATCGAGCAGGGCCCGGTTGCTCAGCTCGCCGAGGACCTGATCGACCAGGCCGAAGCTGCGCGCCTGGCGCATGTCCATCGGCTGGCCCAGCATCTGCTGTATGCGGTCCATGGACTGCCGCAGGGCCCGGTCGAAGTCCTCGCGCGGCACCTGGGTGTCGCCGACCTGGATCACCGAAGAGCTGAGCGCCGGACCGCGCACGATGTCGCCGATGCCCCAGACCGCGAAGCTCAGAATCAGAAGCCCGAAGAGGATGAAAGTGACGATCTTGGCACCGGTTTTGCGCAGGCTGTTCAACATGGCGGGGCTGTTGTCTCCCGGTCTCGGCTGTCGGCTTCGCAGATGAGGCTCGGCGCAAAAGGCGTCGGCGTTCGTGGGCGCGGCATCTTAGAGTCGCGGGATTTGCCCGGCAACACGCAAATCTCGGCGGGCTTTGCGGGCCTTGCGGCACTGTGCTAAGGGACCGGTCAGGCTTAGCAGGGAGGGGTCCGACCATGCGGCGCAAGCTGATTGCCGGCAACTGGAAGATGAATGGCTTGCGCGCCTCTTCTCGAAATCTGGCGCAGAGCCTGCTGGACGGGATCGCCTGCGCGGCACCGTCCTGCGACCTTCTGGTCTGCCCGCCCGCGTGTGTGCTGGAGACGGTCGGCGGCATGATCGCCGGGACGCCGATCGCGCTCGGCGGCCAGGACTGCCACAGCGCCGAGGCCGGCGCCCACACCGGCGACATCTCCGCCGCCATGCTGAAAGACGCCGGCTGCGCCTACGTCATCCTCGGCCATTCAGAGCGGCGCAGCGATCACGGCGAGACCGACGCCCTGGTCCAGGCCAAGTCGGGCGCGGCGCTGGCCGCCGGCTTGACCCCGATCGTCTGCGTCGGCGAGACCGCAGCGGAGCGGGACGCCGGCCGCACCCTGGCCGTGGTCGAAGCCCAGCTGGCCGGTTCCCTGCCACGGCTCGGACCCGGGCAGGTCCTGGCAATCGCCTACGAGCCCGTCTGGGCCATCGGCAGCGGCCGGACCCCGAGCGCCGCCGAGGTCGGCGAGCTCCACGGCGCGGTCCGGCGCTGGCTCGAGGCCAGGCTGGGCAACGAGGCCGCGGCGGCCGTCCGCATTCTCTACGGCGGCTCGATGAAGCCGGCCAATGCCGCAGAGCTGCTGGCCGTAGCGGAGGTCGACGGCGGCCTGATCGGCGGTGCCAGCCTTAAGGCCGAGGATTTCCTGGCCATCGCCCGGGCCTGCGGCTAGGCCCTGCCGCGGGCTGGAAATCCGGGCTGGTCAGGGGCCGCCGGAGCCGCTAAAAAGCTGCCGCGACCGACCCGGCCTCAGCGGCATGCGCCCGCCGGCCCGGACGTCGCCAGCGCCCCCGGACAAGAGCAACGAGACCGAACCGATGACCACCGTCCTCCTCGTCATCCACCTGCTTCTTGCGATCGCCTTGATCGGGACCGTCCTGCTCCAGAAGAGCGAAGGCGGCGGCCTCGGAATCGGCGGCGGCGGCGGCGGCGGGGGCGGCATGAGCGGATTCCTGACCGGCCGCGGCACGGCCAACCTCCTGACCCGGACCACCGCGATCCTGGCCGCCTGCTTCATGGTGACCAGCCTGACCCTGACGCTCCTGGCCGGCGGTGACCGGGAGGCGGGCTCGATCCTCGACGCCCCGATCCAGAGCGAAACGGCCCCGGCGGAAACCGGCCAGGGCGAGCCGGCGGAGCCCTCGGTCCCGGTTCAGTGACCGGGATCTCGAAACCCCAGGACGACCGCCCCACGAATCGAGATCGCTTTCTTTCGCTCGCCAGGCCGAGGCGCGCGCGGATGGCCCCTTGCGGCGCCCCCGCGAGACCTCGGCGCGGCCCGGCAATTCTCGCTTTCCGCTGGGATTCTGCGGCCTCCGTGACAATTGCGATGACGCGCCCCGCGGAGGCTTGCCCCGGCCGGTCGTTGGACCGATAGTGCGGGTCCATGGCGCGGTTCATCTTCATCACCGGCGGCGTGGTCTCCTCCCTCGGTAAAGGTCTTTGCTCTGCGGCCCTCGGCGCGCTGCTCCAGGCGCGCGGCTTCAAGGTCCGCCTGCGCAAGCTCGATCCTTACCTCAACGTCGATCCGGGGACCATGAGCCCCTATCAGCACGGCGAGGTCTACGTCACCGACGACGGGGCCGAGACCGACCTCGACCTGGGGCACTACGAGCGCTTCACCGGCGTGCCCTCGCGGCGCGGCGACAACGTCACCACCGGGCAGATCTACTCCCAGGTCCTGGCCAAGGAACGGCGCGGCGAGTACCTGGGCGCCACGGTCCAGGTGATCCCCCACGTCACCGACGCGATCAAGGACTTCGTGCGGGCCGGGCTCACCGACGAGGACTTCGTGGTCTGCGAGATCGGCGGCACGGTCGGCGACATCGAGGGCCTGCCGTTCCTCGAGGCGATCCGCCAGCTCGGCAACGAGCTCGGCCGCGAGCGCAGCATGTTCATCCACCTGACCCTGCTGCCATACATCGCCTCGGCCGGCGAGCTGAAGTCCAAGCCGACCCAGCATTCGGTCAAGGAGCTCCAGAGCGTCGGCATCCAGCCGGACATGATCGTCTGCCGCACCGAGCACGAGATCGACGAGGACGCACGGCGCAAGATCGCCCTGTTCTGCAACATCCGCCGGGAAGCGGTGATCCAAGCCCTCGATGTCGACACCATCTACGCGGTGCCGCGCAGCTACCACGAGGAGGGCCTGGACCGGGAGGTCTGCCGCCACTTCTCGCTGGGCGGCGGCGCGCCCGACCTGGAAGTCTGGGACCGGGTGGTTGGCCGCATCCGCCAGCCCGACGGCGAGGTCACCATCGGGGTGGTCGGGAAGTACACCAGCCTAATCGATTCCTACAAATCCCTAGCCGAGGCCCTGACCCACGGCGGCATCGCCAACAACGTCCGGGTCAAGGTCAACTGGCTCGATTCGGAGATCTTCGAATCCGAGGGCGCGGTCGATCGCCTGGAGGGCGTCCACGGCATTCTGGTGCCCGGCGGCTTCGGCGAGCGCGGCTCGGAGGGCAAAGTGGCCGCCGCCAGCTTCGCGCGGACCAGGGGCGTGCCCTATTTCGGCATCTGCTTCGGCATGCAGATGGCGGTCATCGAGGCGGCCCGGAATCTCGCCGGCCTGGGCGGCGCGGGCTCGACCGAGTTCGGCGGCTGCGAGCACCCGGTGGTCGGCCTGATGACCGAGTGGACCCGCGACAACGTCGTCGAGCGCCGCGACGCCGCCAGCGACCTGGGCGGCACCATGCGGCTCGGCGCCTATCCCTGCCTGATCGCGGAAGGCAGCCAGGTCGCCGGGATCTACAGCGCGACCGAGATCAGCGAGCGCCACCGGCACCGCTACGAGGTCAACATCAACTACCGCGCCAGGCTCGAGGATGCAGGGCTGCGCTTCTCCGGCCTGTCGCCGGACGGGGAGCTGCCGGAGATCGTCGAGTTGCCGGCGCATCCCTGGTTCATCGGCGTCCAGTTCCATCCCGAGCTCAAGTCCAAGCCCTTCGCGCCACACCCGCTGTTCACCTCCTTCATCGAAGCGGCGGTCGCCCAGTCGCGGCTGATGTAGGCGCCGTCGATGTGGATAGCTTGTAGCGGGCCAACGCTCATGGAGTATGTTGGGCCGCCGTCACTCGTCTTGCCGGTCCAGTGAAGAGGGAAAGAGGATCATGACAGCCATCGTCGATATCCGGGGCCGGGAGGTCCTCGACTCCCGCGGCAATCCCACCGTCGAGGTCGACGTGGTGCTGGAGAGCGGCGCCTTCGGCCGCGCCGCGGTGCCCTCGGGCGCCTCGACCGGGGCGCACGAGGCGGTCGAGCTGCGCGACGGCGACAGGGCGCGCTACCGCGGCAAGGGTGTGCTCCAGGCCGTCGAGGCGGTCAACCACGAGATCCTCGACGTGCTCTCCGGGCTCGACGCCGAGGACCAGGTCCAGATCGACATGATGATGGCCGAGCTGGACGGCACCCCGAACAAGGCCCGCCTCGGCGCCAACGCCGTGCTCGGGGTCAGCCTCGCGGTCGCCAAGGCCGCGGCGGAGGAAGCCGGGCTGCCGCTCTACCGCTATGTCGGCGGCACCCAGGCGCGGAGCCTGCCGGTGCCCCTGATGAACATCATCAACGGCGGCGCCCACGCCGATAACACCATCGACTTCCAGGAGTTCATGATCGCCCCGGTCGGCGCCGACAGCTTCGCCGAGGCCCTGCGTCACGGCGCGGAGGTCTTCCACGCCCTGGGCGGCCAGCTCAAGGCGGCGGGCCACAATACCAACGTCGGCGACGAGGGCGGCTACGCGCCGGGCCTTTCGACCGCGGAAGAGGCCCTGGACGCGGTCATGAAGGCGATCGAGGCGGCCGGCCTGAAGCCGGGCGAAGATATTCTCCTGGCCCTCGATACCGCCAGCACGGAATTCTACCGCGACGGCAAGTACCACCTGGAAGGCGAGGGCAAGACCCTGGACTCCGAGGCCATGGTCCGGCGCCTGGCCGAGCTGGCCGCAGCCTACCCGATCCGCTCGATCGAGGACGGCCTGGCCGAGGACGACTGGGAGGGCTGGAGCGCACTGACCGCCGAGCTGGGCGCCAAGGCGCAGCTGGTCGGCGACGACCTCTTCGTCACCAGCACCGAGCGGCTGGCCCGCGGCATCGAGGCCGGCGCCGGCAACGCCATCCTGGTCAAGGTCAATCAGATCGGCAGCCTGACCGAGACCCTGGCGGCGGTCGAGATGGCCCAGAAGGCCAGCTTCGGCGTGGTCATGTCGCACCGCTCGGGCGAGACCGAGGACAACACCATCGCCGACCTCGCGGTGGCGACCAACTGCGGCCAGATCAAGACCGGCTCGCTGTCGCGCAGCGACCGGACGGCCAAGTACAACCAGCTGCTGCGCATCGAGGAGGAACTCGGCCTGGCCGCCCACTACCCCGGCGCCCGAGTCTTCGCCGGGAGCCGCTGAGGCGGAGTCGTCCTTGAGGACTTGGACGCAACTGCCCTTCCGCTGGCGGCGCAGCGGCCTTTTGGTCCTGTCCCTCCTGCTCTTCGTCCTGCCCTGGCTGGCTCTGGCGGGCGAGAGCTATTCCGGCTGCGGCTTCCGTGACCTGGCCGGGGCGGTGCGGGCCGCGGCCGAGGGGCCGCTGGCGGCGCCGATCGCCTGGGACCTGGTGATCTTGCAGCCGGCGGCCGCGCTCGCCGGCCTGATCGTGGTGCAGCGCGGCTTAAGCCGGAAAGCCGCAGATTTCCTGGCCGCATTCGCGATCTTCGTCGGACCGCTCGCGATCGTCATGGCGCTCTACGAGGTGCCCGAGGTCTCGCTGCGGCCGGCCGGCTATGCGGTCCTGGCACTGGCGGCGCTGGCCCTGGTCCTGGATTTCCGTCCGGGCCTGGCCACCCGAAACCCCGAAGATCCCGAGGCGCCCGGGACCTGAGCGCAGGGCCGGGTCCGCGGTCCCGGCCTTGGCCATCGAGGGATCGCTCCGAGAATCCTAAGCTTTTTGGTTGACGCCGCGAATCGGCCTGTGATTCTCTGGGTCCATGTCAAGCGTCAGGGACATCCGGCGTCGGGTCCGGCAGGTCGCCCCCCAGTTCCTCTCGGCCTGCGTGATGCTGTACTTCCTCTACCATGCGATCCAGGGCGACCGCGGCTTCCTGGCCTGGCTCAGTCTGAACAAGGACCTCGAACAGGCGAAGCTGGCCGCCGTGGAGGTGGAAGCGCAGCGGGAGCGTCTGGAAAGGCGGGTCGGCCGGCTGCAGCCGGAGCATCTGGACCCCGATCTGCTGGACGAGCGCGCCCGGGCGCTGCTGAACCTGGGCCGGCACGACGAGGTGGTCATCGTACGGCCGCGGCCGAAGGACTAGCCGGCACTTTGTCCACACTTGCTTAATCAAAATCGCATTAATTCAATAAAATCACATGTTTTTCAGGGCCATGCGCCCTGTTGCCTTCGTTAACCTTCCGCACTATTTTCAAGCCATAACAACTCCCGATCACAGGGATACATTCCGTTTCCGAGGGTGACATGGCCAATCCGAAGAGCAGCGCGACCCGGGCCGGCGGCTCCGGGCCGAAAAAGCGGACGCGCAAAGGCAACGGTATCGCCGACTTTCCCGCCGAAGAGCTGATCGCCTACTACGAGGAGATGCTGCTGATCCGCCGCTTCGAGGAGAAGGCGGGGCAGATGTACGGCATGGGCCTGATCGGCGGCTTCTGCCATCTCTACATCGGCCAGGAGGCCGTGGTGGTCGGGATGCAGGCGGCGATCACCGACAAGGACACGGTGATCACGTCCTACCGGGACCACGGCCACATGCTGGCCTGCGGCATGGATCCCAAGGGCGTGATGGCCGAGCTGACCGGACGCCGCGGCGGCTATTCCAAGGGCAAGGGCGGCTCGATGCACATGTTCAGCCGTGAGAAGGGCTTCTACGGCGGCCACGGCATCGTCGGCGCCCAGGTCCCGCTCGGCACCGGCATCGCCTTCGCGCACAAGTACCTCGACGAGCCGGCGGTCTGCCTGACCTACCTCGGCGACGGCGCGATCAACCAGGGCCAGGTCTACGAGTCCTTCAACATGGCCTCGCTCTGGCAGCTGCCGGCGATCTACGTCATCGAGAACAACAAGTACGGCATGGGCACCAGCAGCGACCGCGCCTCGGCCCGCAGCACCGAGCTCTACCAGCGCGGTCAGTCCTATGGCATCCCGGGCCAGCAGATCGACGGCATGGACGTCCTCGCCGTCAAGGCCGCCGGCGAGAAGGCCGTGGCCCACGCGAAGGGCGGCAAGGGCCCCTACATCCTGGAGGCGATGACCTACCGCTATCGCGGCCACTCGATGTCCGACCCGGCCAAGTACCGCAGCAAGGAGGAGGTCCAGAAGGTCCGCAAGGAATACGACCCGATCGACCAGCTGCGCAGCGCCCTGCTGGCCGGCGGGATCATAGACGAGGCCAGGCTCAAGGACATCGACCGCGTCGTGAAGGCCAAGGTCTCGGAGGCCGCGGAGTTCGCCCAGGAGAGCCCGGAGCCCGATCCTGCCGAGCTCTACACCGACGTCTTTGTCACGGCCTGAGCGGGCCATCGCGGGGAGGCAATCATGGCGATTCAGATACTCATGCCGGCGCTGTCGCCGACCATGACAGAAGGCACGCTCGCAAAGTGGCTGGTCAAGGAGGGCGACAACGTCAACTCGGGCGACGTTCTCGCCGAGATCGAGACCGACAAGGCGACCATGGAGGTCGAGGCGGTCGACGAGGGCACCGTCGGCAAGCTGCTGATCGCGGAAGGCAGCGAGGGCATCGCGGTCAACACGCCGATCGCCGTCCTGCTGGAGGACGGCGAGGACGCCTCCGCGATCGAGGGCGCCGCGGCGGCGCCCGCAGCCGCGCCGGCGGAGGCGCCCGCCGAGACGCCGGTCGCGGCGCCGGCAGCGCCGGCCCCTGCGATCCAGACCGCGGCCGCGACTCCGGCGCCCGAGCCGGAGTGGACCGGCGAGACCGTGACCCTGACCGTGCGCGAGGCCCTGCGCGACGCCATGGCCGAGGAGATGCGCCGGGACGAGAAGGTCTTCCTAATGGGCGAGGAGGTCGCGCAGTACCAGGGCGCCTACAAGATCAGCCAAGGGCTGTTGGAGGAATTCGGCGCCAGGCGGGTAATCGACACGCCGATCACCGAGATCGGCTTCGCCGGGCTGGGCGTCGGCGCCGCCTTCTACGGCCTGAAGCCGATCGTCGAGTTCATGACTTTCAACTTCTCCATGCAGGCCATCGACCACATCGTCAACTCGGCGGCAAAGACGCTCTACATGTCCGGCGGCCAGATCTCCTCGCCGATCGTGTTCCGCGGGCCCAACGGCGCGGCCTCCCGGGTCGCGGCGCAGCACTCCCAGTGCTACGCCAGCTGGTACAGCCACCTGCCGGGGCTCAAGGTCGTCGCGCCCTATTCGGCGGCCGACGCCAAGGGCCTGCTGAAGGCGGCGATCCGCGACCCCAACCCGGTGGTCTTCCTGGAGAACGAGGTGCTCTACGGCCACAGCTTCGAGGTGCCCAAGGCCGAGGACTGGGTCGTTCCCATCGGCAAGGCCAGGATCGCGCGGCCGGGCAGCCACGTCACCATCGCCGCCTTCTCGATCATGGTCGGCAAGGCCCTGGAGGCGGCCGAGCTGCTCGCCGCCGAGGGCATCGAGGCCGAGGTCATCGACCTGCGCAGCCTGCGGCCCCTGGACAGCGAGACGGTGATCGCCTCCGTCCAGAAGACCAACCGCCTGGTGACCGCGGAGGAGGGCTGGGCCCATGCCGGCATCGGCGCGGAACTCGCGGCGGTGATGATGGAGCAGGCCTTCGACTGGCTCGACGCGCCGGTGGCCCGGGTTGCGGGCAAGGACGTGCCCATGCCCTATGCCGCCAACCTCGAGCACCTCGCCCTGCCGCAGCCCGCCGACATCGTCGCCGCGGCCAAGGCGGTCACCTACAAGAGCTAAGCGACCCTGCAGGGGACACCCGCAATGCCGATCAACATCCTGATGCCGGCCCTGTCGCCGACCATGACTGAAGGCACACTTGCCAAGTGGCACGTCAAGGAGGGCGATGACGTGGCCTCCGGGGATGTCGTGGCCGAGATCGAGACCGACAAGGCGACCATGGAGGTCGAGGCCGTCGAAGAAGGCACCGTCGGCAAGCTGCTGATCGCCGAGGGCACCGAAGGCGTGGCAGTCAATACGCCGATCGCCGTGCTGCTAGAGGAAGGCGAGGACGCCGGGGCGATCGCGGCCGCGCCGCCGCCCGCCGCGCCAGCCGCCGCGCCGGCACCTGCGCCGGCCGCAGCCTCGGGCAACGGTTCGGCGCCGGCCGCTGCTGCGGCCTCACAGCCCTCCGTCCCGACGCCACCGGCCACCGCGCCGAGCAACGGCGGCGGGCGGATCTTCGCCTCGCCCCTGGCACGGCGCATGGCCGAGCAGGCGGGCCTCGACATCGGCGGCCTGAAGGGCAGCGGCCCGCACGGGCGCATCATCAAGGTCGACATCGAGGCCGCCTTGGCCGGTGGCGCCCCGGCGGCGCAGCCGGCAGCGGTCCCGGCGAACGCCCTGGTCCCGGCGCCCGCGGCGGTCCCCGCAACGACCGGGCCCTCGGCCAAGGACCTGGCCGACCTGCTGGGCATGACCTACCAGGCTCTGCCCAACAGCAACGTGCGCAAGACCATCGCGCGGCGCCTGGGCGAGGCCAAGCAGACCGTCCCGCACTTCTACCTCTCGATCGACTGCGAGCTGGACAAGCTGCTGGCCGTCCGCAAGGAGCTCAACGCCCGGGGCGAGGACTTCAAGCTCTCGGTCAACGACTTCGTGATCCGCGCCTCGGCCCTCGCCCTCAAGGCGGTGCCGGCCGCCAACGCCTCCTGGACCGACGCCGAGATCCTGCTCTACGACCACGCCGACGTCTCGGTCGCCGTGGCTACGCCGAGCGGCCTGATCACCCCCGTGATCAAGCAGGCCGAGGCCAAGGGCCTGGCCGAGATCTCGAACGAGATGAAGGACCTGGCCGGGCGCGCCCGCGAGGGCAAGCTCAAGCCCGAGGAGTACCAGGGCGGGACCTTCTCGGTCTCCAACCTCGGCATGTTCGGGATCACTGAGTTCGCGGCCATCATCAACCCGCCCCAGGGCTGCATCCTCGCGGTCGGCGCCGGTCAGCAGCGTCCCGTGGTCAAGGACGGCGCCCTGGCCGTTGCCACCGTGATGACCTGCACCCTGTCGGTCGACCACCGGGTGGTCGACGGCGCGGTCGGCGCCGAGTTCCTGGCCGCCTTCAAGAAGCTGATCGAAGATCCGCTGGCGATGCTTCTCTAGAGGGAGCGGAGCCTTGGACAAGGTCAATCTGACGGAGAAGCTGGGACTGATCGGCGAGCACTGGAAGCCGCATCTGGTGGCCGAGCTCGACGACTACGAAATCAAATTGGTGCGGATCAAGGGCGACTTCGTCTGGCACAAGCACGACGAGGAGGACGAGCTCTTCCTTGTGATCAAGGGCGGTTTCCGCATGGACTTTAGGGACCGCCAGGTCGAGGTGGGCGAGGGCGAGCTGATCGTGGTGCCCAAGGGCGTCGAGCACAAACCCTTCGCGGAACAGGAATGCCAGGTCATGCTTCTGGAACGGCGCGGCGTGATCAACACCGGGGATGCCCCGGCCGGCGAACTGACGCGCCAGACCACGCCGAGGATCTAGAGCGATGGCAGACACTCAATTCGACCTCATCGTCGTCGGCGGCGGGCCCGGCGGCTACGTGGCGGCGATCCGGGCCGCGCAGCTCGGCATGAAGGCCGCCGTGGTCGAGCGCGAGCACCTGGGCGGCATCTGCCTGAACTGGGGCTGCATCCCGACCAAGGCGCTGCTGCGCACCTCCGAGATCTATCACTACATGCAGCACGCCGGCGACTACGGCCTTTCCGCCAAGGAGGTCGGCTTCGATCTGGACAAGGTGGTTAAGCGCTCGCGCAAGGTCGCCGGACAGCTTAACGGCGGGGTCAGGCACCTGCTGAAGAAGAACAAGGTCCCGGTCTTCGACGGCCACGGCCGGCTCGACGGCAAGGCCGGCGACCGCCGAAAGCTCCATGTTTCCAAGGACGGCAAGGGCGTCGCCGACCTCACGGCCAAGAACGTGATCCTGGCCACCGGCGCCCGGGCGCGGCAGCTCCCGGGCCTGGAGGCCGACGGCAAGATCGTCTGGACCTACAAGGAAGCCATGGTGCCCGACAGCTTCCCCAAGTCGCTGCTGGTCGTCGGCTCCGGCGCCATCGGGATCGAGTTCGCCAGCTTCTACCGGACCATGGGCGCCGAGGTCACCGTGGTCGAGGTCCTGCCGCGGGTCCTGCCGGTCGAAGATGAGGAGATCTCGGGCTTCGCCCACAAGGCCTTCGAGAAGCAGGGCATCAAGATCCTGACCGACGCCACGGTGAAGTCCCTGACCCGCAACCCGCGCGGCGTGATCGCGACGATCGAGGCCAACAGCAAGTCCGAGGAGATCGGCTTCGAACGCGCCATCATGGCGGTCGGCATCGTCGGCAACGTCGAAGAGCTGGGCCTGGAGGGCACCGCGGTCCAGGTCGACCGCAGCCACGTCACCACCGACCAGTGGATGGCCACCGGCGAGCCGGGGGTCTACGCCATCGGCGACCTGACCGGGCCGCCCTGGCTGGCCCACAAGGCGAGCCACGAAGGGGTCATCTGCGTCGAGAGGATCGCCGGTAAGAACGACGTCCATCCCCTTAACACCAAACGGATTCCAGGCTGCACCTATTGCCATCCCCAGGTCGCCAGCGTCGGCCTGAGCGAGGCCGCGGCCGTGGAAGCCGGCCACGACGTCAAGGTCGGCCGTTTCCCCTTCATGGGCAACGGCAAGGCCATCGCCCTGGGCGAGCCCGAGGGCATGGTCAAGACGGTCTTCGACAGCAAGACCGGCGAGCTGCTGGGCGCCCACATGGTCGGCGCCGAGGTCACTGAGCTGATCCAGGGCTACGCCGTGGCCATGACCCTGGAGACCACCGAGACCGACCTGATGCACACGGTCTTCCCGCATCCGACCCTGTCGGAAATGATGCACGAGAGCGTCCTTGACGCCTACGGCCGGGCCATCCACTTCTAGGTGGCCAAGAGGAGCGACCTGCCATGTCCGTGACGACAGAGCAAAAGCGGGTCCGCCATCCGGAGAAGGCGCACAAGCCGGACAACCCGGTCAAGCGCAAGCCGGCCTGGATCCGGGTCAAGGCGCCGACCTCGCCGGCCTACCACGAGACCCGGCGGATCATGCGCGAGAACAGGCTGGCCACGGTCTGCGAGGAGGCGGCCTGCCCCAACATCGGCGAATGCTGGGCCAAGCGCCACGCGACCATGATGATCATGGGCGAGATCTGCACCCGGGCCTGCAGCTTTTGCAACGTGGCGACGGGCAAGCCGGGCGCGCTCGATCCCTTCGAGCCCACCAACGTCGGCCAGGCCGTGGCCAAGCTGGGCCTGGAGCACGTGGTGGTCACCTCGGTCGACCGCGACGACCTGGACGACGGCGGGGCGCAGCACTTCGCCGAGACCATCCAGGCGATCCGCAAGGCCGCCCCGGGCACGACCATCGAGGTCCTGACTCCGGACTTCCTGCGCAAGGATGGCGCGCTGGAGGTGGTGGTCGCGGCCAAGCCCGACGTCTTCAACCACAACCTCGAGACCGTGCCCCGGCTCTATGCCGAGGTGCGCCCGGGCGCGCGCTACTTCCACTCGCTGCGCCTGCTGGACGAGGTCAAGGACCTGGATCCCTCGATCTTCACCAAGTCCGGCATCATGGTCGGCCTCGGCGAGAGCAAGGAGGAGGTCTACCAGGTCATGGACGACCTGCGCTCGGCCCGGGTCGACTTCATGACCATCGGCCAGTACCTGCAGCCGACGCCCAAGCACCACATCATCGACCGCTTCGTCACACCCGAGGAGTTCCAGGCATACGAGCGCCAGGCCTTCGGGAAGGGCTTCCTGATGGTCTCGGCCTCGCCGCTGACCCGCTCCTCCTACCACGCCGGGGATGATTTCCAGCGCCTGCGCGCCGCCCGCGAGGCCCAGCTCGCCGCCGCCGGTTGAGCGCGCCCGCCGAGACCGCAGATCCGAAGCAGAGGCCGGCGGCGCCGCGGGCCTCGCTCCGCTGGCTCTTCGCGGCCCTGGGACTCTACGTCAGCCTGCTGGCCCTGCTGCGCTACGGCGAGTTCCTCTTGGTCGAAGTCTTCGGCCCCAATCCCTGTTGCATCGGGGAGACGATCAGTGGCACCCGGTTGGCCTCCCTGACCTGGCTCGGGCTCTGCCTGCTGGCCGCCTTCCTCGGCCGCAGCTTCACGATCTGCCTCCTCTTCCCCGAGATCGCCTGGCCCAGCGCCCTCTGGCGCGCCTTCAAGGGCCTCTGGGTGATCGTGGCTGCCGGCACCCTTCTGATCTCAGGGCTGGCTCCGGGGCTCTGGAACGGTGAAGAACAGGCCTTCGACGGGTTCCTGCTCGTCCTCACCGCGCTGATCTCGGGCCCGGCCCAGGCCTATCTCGGCGGCTTGGCCCTCCTTCGGCCCGGGTTGCAGATGCTGTGGCGCCACGCCGCGCTTGCGATCGAGAACGGCGTCGTCCTGCTTCTGGCGAGCCTGGGCGTCTTGAGCTTCGTCGCCGCCTGCTCCAAGCTTGGCGGGCTCTACGACTTGCGCCTGGCCTGTCCCTAGAGCGCCGGGAACGAAACGGGAAGCGATGCCGACCCACGCCGAGAAGCGCCTGCTGCCCTACGAGCCGGAACAGCTCTTCGCGCTGGTCGCGGACGTCGAGCGCTATCCGGATTTCCTGCCCTGGTGCCTGGCGGCGCGGGTCACCCGCCGCCAGGACAACGTGATCCACGCCGACCTGATTATCGGCTTCAAGATGTTCCGCGAAGGCTTTACGAGTCGGGTCACACTCGACCGGCCGGCCAGCCGGATCGACGTCGCCTACACACGCGGACCCTTCAGATACCTCAACAACCACTGGATCTTCGACAGCCATCCGGAGGGCTGCCTGATCGACTTCTACGTCGACTTCGAGTTCCGCTCCCGCCTACTGAGGCGGGCCATGGCGCCGCTCTTCAACGAGGCCGTTGGGCGGATGGTGGCGGCCTTCGAGGCGCGTGCCGAGGATCTCTATCGGGGCGGCCCTGCGGCCTCCGTGGCGGGCTGATCCCGTCCGAGCTCGCGTCACCCGATGGTCAGCGCAAGCAGGACCAGATTGATCGCGTTGTAGGCCCCGTGCACCACGATGGCCGGCCAAAGCGAACCGCTGCGCTCGTAAAGCAGGGCGAGGACCACGCCAATGGCGAAGAGGGACGGCATCAGCCAGGGTATCGCGTGCACCGAAGCGAAGAGCGCTGCGGAAATCGAGGCCGAGATCAGCACACCGAGGTGGCGCCGCAGCCAGGCATAGAGAAGGCCCCGGAACAGCAGCTCCTCGACCAACGGCCCAAGACCGGCAGCGACCAAAAGCAAGCCCAGGAATGACGCGGGCGACAGGCCCTCCGCGGCGAGGATCGCCTCCTGCGGGTTGTCGAAGGTGCGGCCGACGAGGCGCTGCACCAAGATCATGAGCACCAGGGCCAAGGCGAAGGTCAGAAGGGTCACCCAGAGAGTCCGCCGGTACCACTCGGGCGCGGCCGGGCGCAGGCCTAGGTCCTGCCAGGAGAGGGCGCGCCGCCGGAACACGACGATATGGATCACCGCCAGCAAGCCGAGGTAGTGAAGTGCGAGCATGCCGACCAGGAAAAGCTGCTGGCCGACCTCGTTGCCGCCTATATGCGCGCGCAGGGACTCTCCCAGGAAGCTGCCCAACTCAATCGTTCCGAGAAGGATCGCGACGCTTCCGACTGCGACAAGGAGGATGTCCACGCCGGTCGGAGGCTGGCGCCGACGCAGCTTTCGAGGTCCGATCCGCGGCGGCGGGGTCATGGCCCGGCCGCCGGCACTTCTCCGGACAGCAGCTCGAAGGCTGCGGCGAGGGACGCGGCGCGCACCGCCTGGCGATCGCCGGAAAAGACGAAGCGGCGATGCTCCGGCGCCTGCCCGCTGCGGCAGAGACCCAGGTAGACCAGGCCGACCGGCTTGGTCTCGGTCGCCCCGCCGGGGCCGGCGATGCCGGTGACCGAGACCGCGACCTCGGCGCGGGAGCGGTCCAGCGCGCCAGCCGCCATGGCCTCGGCGACCTCGGCGCTGACCGCGCCCTTGGCGCGCAGCAGCGTCTCGGGCACGCCGAGAAGCTCCTGCTTGGCCTCGTTGGAGTAGGTCACGAAGCCGCGCTCGACCACGTCTGAGGAACCGGGGATCTCGGTCAGGCAGGCCGCGATCAGGCCCCCGGTGCAGCTCTCCGCGGTGACGATCCTGAGCCCGGCCCGGCGGTAGCGGGCGAGCAGGTCCTCGGCAGCGGCCGCGAGGTCTAAGGGAAACATGGCGGCACTCCGAAGGCAGCCAGCAGAGCATAGGCCGCCGCCGCGGCGAAGAGGCCGGCGACCATGTCGTCGGCCATGATTCCGAGCGCGCCGGAAAGGCGCCGTTCGGCGAGGCTGACCGGCCAGAGCTTGGCAATGTCGAACATGCGGAACAGGACGAAGCCGAGGACGAAGCTCTCGACCGTGAGGCAGAGCGGCGCCAGGGTCAGCCACTGCCCGGCGACCTCGTCGATCACCACGGCGCCGGGGTCCGGGTCGCCGCCGGCCCGCGCGTAGCGCCCGCTGACCGCCAGGCCGAGGCCGAAGACGGCGGCGGCGGCAATCAGCAGCCCCAGGTTGCCGCCGGCCCAGAGGATCAGGGCGGCGAAGGGCAGGGCGGCCAGGGAGCCGAAGGTGCCCGGCGCCGTGCGGAGCAGCCCGCTGCCGAACCAGGTGGCCAGCAGGGTCACCGGCGACCAGAAGGGCAGGGCGGGCCGGCGCAGCATCATCCGCCGGGCAGGTCCAGGCTGGCCGTGGCCTGGGCCGCGATGCCCTCGCGCCGGCCGGTGAAGCCGAGGCTCTCGGTGGTCGTCGCCTTGACGCTGACCCGGCCCCGGTCAAGACCCAGGATCTCGGCGATGCGCGCGACCATGGCCGCGCGCCGGGGCCCGACCTTGGGCGCCTCGCAGATCAGCGTCACGTCGAGGTGCACGATCCGGGCGCCCCGCGCCGCCGCGAGCTCCCCGGCGGCACGCAGGAAGACCGCGGAATCGGCGCCCTTCCACTGCGGGTCCGAGGGCGGGAAGTGGCTGCCGATGTCGCCCTCGCCCAAGGCGCCCAGGATGGCGTCGGTGCTGGCGTGGAGCCCCACGTCGGCGTCCGAATGGCCGAGCAACGCCCGGTCATGGGGCACCGCGACGCCGCAGAGCCGGATGGTGAGGCCGCCGGGCACCGGCGGGCCGAAGCGGTGGACGTCGAAGCCGGTGCCGCAGCGGGTCTCCCGCCGGCCCCCGGCCAAGAGGCCTTCGGCACGTTCCATGTCGTCCTTGCTGGTGATCTTGAAGTTGCGCTCCGCGCCCTCGACGACGCCGACCGCTAGCCCCGCCGCCTCCAAAAGGGCCGCGTCGTCGGTCAGCTCCCGCCCGGCGAGGTCGGCGTGGGCCGCCACGATGTCCGCGTAGCGGAAGCCCTGCGGCGTCTGGGCCCGCCAGAGGCCGCCGCGGTCGACGGTGCCGGAGATCGCTCCGTCCTCGACCCGCTTCAAGGTGTCGGCCACCGGAACCGCAGGTATCACTCCGGCGTGGTCGTCCAGGCCGGACAGGACCCGGTCGACGATCTCGCCGGAGACGAAGGGCCGGGCGGCGTCGTGGATCAGCACCCGCTCGGGTGCGATGTCGGCGAGGGCGGCAAGGCCGAGGCGCACCGACTCCTGACGGGTCGCACCACCGCCGACGGGCGGCCGGAGATCGAGCCCTGCGGCCGCGGCTTCGTAAAGCTCCCGGTCGTCGGGATGGATCACCGTCTGAACGGCGCCGATCCCGGGATGCGCCGCGAAGGCCTCCAGCGCGTGGCGCAGCACCGGCTTGCCGCCGAGGGCCAGGAACTGCTTCGGCAGCTCGGCGCCGAAACGATGGCCGCGGCCGGCGGCCACCACCAGGGCGGCTGCGTCAGGCATCTTCGCTCCTCGGAATCCACACTGAATCGAGGCAGACCCTAGAGCGCGATGGCGGTCCGGCCAAGAGGTGATATATAGGGGCCATGTGGCACGCCTCCGCGATGAGCTTCGCAGCCCTGGTCGCTCTGCTGCCCGGCGCGATTCTGCCGTTCCGGCGCCGGGTCGAACGCCCCGACATGGTCTACTGGCTCCTGCTCGCGGTTGCCCTGGCCGGCAGCAGCGCGGTCGCCGTGGCCGGCTTCAGGGGCGCGTGGAACACCGGATTCAGCGCGACGCTCTGGCTGTCGATCGCGACCACGCTCGCGTTCTTCATCCTGCTCTCGGCGGCGCTGCGCGAGGCCTGGCGCCTGGCCCCGCTGACGCTGCCCTACCTCTTGCTGCTCGGCCTGCTTGCGACTATCTGGGCGCAGGCGACCCCGCTGGCCCGGCCGGAAGCCGCCTTCGATGCCTGGCTGCGGATCCACATCGCGACCGCGCTGGCGACCTACGCCCTGGCGACCCTGGCGGCGGTCGCCGCGACCGCGGTCCTGATCCAGGAGCGGGCGCTCAAGCGCAAGCGGGAGACCGGCCTGTCGCGTCTTCTGCCGGCCCTGGCCGATGCCGAGCGGCTGGAGGTCAGCCTGCTGCGCTGGTCCGTCCTGGTCATGGCGGTCGGCCTGATGACCGGAATGGCCGTCCAGTATCTAAGCACCGGCCTGCTGCTGATCCTGGACCACAAGGTTCTCCTGTCCTTCCTCGCCTTCGCCGTCCTGCTGCTGCTTCTGGCCTTCCACCACACCACCGGCCTGCGGGGCCGCATGGCGGTGCGTCTGGCCCTCCTGGCCTACCTCCTGCTGACCCTGGCCTTTCTCGGGGTCAAGTTCGTCACCGACGTGCTGGCGGCCTGATCCTCGGAGGCGCGAGCGGGGGCGAGAAAAGGGCGTGCATCTTCGGCCCGGCCGGGGTACAAAGCCCAAAATTTCAGCAAGTAGCTTGAGTGATTAAAAATTGGGCATTCAGCTTGACGGCCTTCGCATTGCGACGCCCGTGATCCTGGCGCCCATGTCGGGGATCAGCGACCTGCCGTTCCGTCGCCTGGCCAAGGCCGCCGGGGCCGGCCTCGTGGTCTCGGAGATGATCGCCTCGCAATCGGCCATCCGCGAGACCCGGGAGAGCCTGAGCCTGTCCCGGAGCAGCCCGGAGGAGGCGCCCCTGGCGGTGCAGCTGGCCGGCTGCGAGCCCGCAGTCATGGCCGAGGCGGCGCGCCTGACCGAGGACCGCGGCGCGGCCCTGGTCGATATCAACTTCGGCTGTCCGGTGAAGAAGATCGTCAACAAGCAGGGCGGCTCCGCCCTGATGCGCGACGAACCCCTGGCCGCCCGAATCCTGGAGGCCACCGTCAAGGCGGTCAGCCTGCCGGTCACCCTGAAGATGCGCCTCGGCTGGGACGACGAATCCCGCAACGCGCCGCGCCTGGCGCGCATCGCCGAGGACTGCGGCATCCGCATGATCACCGTGCACGGGCGGACCCGGATGCAGATGTTCGACGGCCGCGCCGACTGGGCATTCTTGCGCCGGGTCAAGGAGGCAGTGTCCGTTCCCATAATTGTCAACGGCGATATCGTCGACGCGCCCTCGGCCCGCCGCGCCCTTGCGGCCTCCGGCGCGGACGGGGTCATGGTCGGGCGCGCGGCCCGCGGCCGGCCCTGGCTGCTCGGGGAGATCGCGGCCGCCCTCGGCGGTGCCGGCACGCCGCCGCCGGATCTCGAGGCGCAGCGCGCGCTGGTGCTGGCGCACTACGAGGACATGCTCTCGCACTACGGCATCGCCCGGGGCCTGCGGATCGCTCGCAAGCACTTGGCCTGGTACGGCGAAGCCCTGAGTGCGTGTGAAGGGGGTGCGCGTGAGGGGGGTGCGGATGAGGGGTTCAGGGCGAGGATCAACGCCGAAACCGAACCGGAGCGGGTCCGCGGCGCGATCGGCGCGCTTTTCGACGCGGCCTGCGCGCGGGCGGCGGCCTGATGACCGGCGTCACCGTCAAGCTCGCCAGGGGCGGCGACCTGCCGGCCGAGGTGATCCTCAACACCCTGGCCCAGCCCTTGGTCGTGGTCGACGGCGAGGATCGCCTGACCTATGTCAACCAGGCGGCCGAGCAGTTCTTCGAGACCAGCGCCAACGCGCTCCTGGGGCGCCCGCTGGCAAGCATCGTGCAGGCCGACAGCCCCCTCTTCGGCAGCCTGCAGCAGGCCCGGGAGTCCGGGCACAGCCTCTTCGGTCACGAGGTGGCGCTGGCCTCGCCCCGCATCGGGCAGCGCCTGGTCTCGCTCAGCGTGACGGCCATCCCGGATTCCCTGTGCCACGGGGCACCGGGCCAGGTGATCGTCAGCTTCGACGAGCGTTCGATCGCGCGCAAGATGGGCGACCAGCTCGTCCATCGCAACGCCGCCCGCTCGGTCACCGCCATGGCCGCCATGCTCGCCCACGAGGTCAAGAACCCGCTGTCCGGCATCCGCGGCGCCGCCCAGCTCCTGGAAGGCAGTGTCGCCGAGACCGACCAGGAGCTGACCCGCTTGATCTGCAGCGAGGCGGACCGCATCGTCAATCTGGTCAACCGCATGGAGATGTTCTCCAGCGACCAGCCGATCGCCCGCGAGCCGGTGAACATCCACCAGGTCCTGGAATACGTCCGGCGAGTCTCTCAGAGCGGCTTCGCCCAGGGCTACCGTTTCGTCGAGCGCTACGATCCCTCGCTGCCGCCGGTCCACGGCAACCGCGACATGCTGATCCAGGCCTTGCTGAACCTGGTGAAGAACGCCGCCGAAGCGGCCCAGCCGGGGGGCGGGGAGATCGTCCTGACGACCCGCTACAAGCCGGGCCTGCGCCTGACCGCGCCGGTCGGCGGCGACCGCCTGCACCTGCCGCTGGTGGTCACCGTCCAGGACAACGGCCCCGGAATCCCCGAGGAGCTGCGCCGGCACCTCTTCGATCCCTTCGTCACCACCAAGCCGGGGGGCAGGGGCCTGGGCCTGGCCCTGGTCGCCAAGGTGGTGAGCGATCATGGCGGCGTGATCGAGTGCGACAGCGAACCGGGGCGGACGCTGTTCCGGCTCCTGCTGCCGCTTTACCGCGAGGAGGCGCCCCGATGACCGACGCGACGATTCTGGTCGCCGACGACGACCGCGCGATACGCACCGTTCTGACCCAGGCCCTGGCCCGACAGGGCCACCGGGTCCGGACCACCGGCTTCGCCGCGACCCTCTGGGACTGGGTCGAGCGCGGCGAGGGCGACCTGGTGATCACCGACGTGGTCATGCCCGACGAGAACGGCCTCGACCTGATTCCGCGCATCCGGCGCCTGCGCCCGAACCTGCGGGTCATCGTCATGAGCGCCCAGAATACCCTGCTGACGGCGGTGCGGGCGACCGAGCGCGGCGCCTTCGAGTACCTGGCCAAGCCCTTCGACCTGCGGGAGCTGATCTCGACGGTCGATCGGGCCCTGGCCTCGCCTTGCAGGGCGGCGGATCCGGACACCGCCGCGGGCCCCGTCGCCGAGGAACGCCTGCCGCTGATCGGCCGCTCGCCGGCGATGCAGGAAATCTACCGGGTACTGGCCCGGCTGATGGGCACCGACCTGACCGCCATCATCTACGGCGAATCCGGGACCGGAAAGGAGCTGGTCGCGCGGGCGCTGCACGACTACGGCCGCAGGCGCAAGGCGCCCTTCGTCGCGGTCAACATGGCGGCGATCCCGCGCGAACTGATCGAGAGCGAGCTCTTCGGCCACGAGAAGGGGGCCTTCACCGGGGCGACCGCCCGCTACGCCGGCCGCTTCGAGCAGGCCGCGGGCGGCACGCTGTTCCTGGACGAGATCGGCGACATGCCGCTGGAGGCCCAGACCCGACTGCTGCGGGTACTGCAGGAGGGCACCTTCACGACGGTCGGCGGCCAGATCCCGATCTCCGGCGACGCGCGGATCGTCGCGGCGACTCACCGCAACCTCCTACAACTGGTCCGCCAAGGCCTGTTCCGCGAAGATCTCTACTATCGCCTCAACGTGGTGCCGATCCGGCTGCCGCCGCTGCGCGAGCGCAGCGAGGACATCCCGGAGCTGGTCCAGCACTTCCTGGCCGAGGGCGAGAAGCTCGGCCTGCCGCGCAAGTCCCTCGACGCGGAGGCCCTGGAAGCGCTCAAGGCCCATGACTGGCCGGGCAACGTGCGCGAGCTCGAGAATCTGATCCGGCGGCTCGCGGCGCTCTACAGCCAGGAGGTCATCGGCCGGGCCGACATCCTGGCCGAGATCAGCGATCCGGCCCCGACGGCGGCCGGACAGGCCCGCGAAGATGAATGCCTCGGCGACGCGGTGGAGCGCCACCTGACCGACTACTTCGCCGCGCACCGGGAAGGCCTGCCGGCGGCCGGCCTCTATCACCGGGTCCTGAAGGAGATCGAGCGCCCCCTGATTCAGATCTCTCTAGCGGCGACGCGCGGCAACCAGATCAAGGCGGCCGCGCTTCTCGGCCTCAACCGCAACACATTGCGCAAGAAGATCAAAGAGTTGGACATTCGCGTCTTCCGTAGCTAAGAATGCTGTTGCAGATCGGCAACAGAGCGGCCTTCCTGCAACGACCTTCAACGACGCGTGAAGCCAATCGATGCCAGGAGATGATGCGGGCTCGGCGCTGCGCCAAGCCCTGAAGGACTTCCTCGACTGGGCGCGCCGGATCAATCTCGAGCGCAAGCTTGCCGTCGGTCTGATGATCGCGGCGATCGCATCGGGCATCGCGACCTATTGGGCGATGACCGGCGAATCGGCCAAGACCACCGGCCCGCGCGCGATCCTGATTCTGTTGAACCTGGATCTGGTCCTGCTTCTAGGGCTGGGCATCCTGGTGCTGCGCCGCATGGTGGCCCTCTGGACCGCGCGCCGCCGGGGCATTGCCGGCGCGCGCCTGCACAGCCGCCTGGCGGTGCTCTTCGGCCTGGTCGCGGTGACCCCGACTATCGTGGTCTCGGTCTTCTCCGTGCTGTATTTCAGCTTCGCACTCCAGGGCTGGTTCTCGGATCGGGTCAGCACCGCCGTGGAGGAATCCTTCGCTGTCGCCAAGGCCTACCTCGAAGAACACCGCCAGACCATCGGCGGCGATGCCCTGGCGATGGCGCAGGACCTGAACCGGGAGGGCCAGGTGCTGCTGTTCAACCGCGCCCGCTTCACCCAGTTCCTGGCCGCCCACGCCGCCTTGCGCTCCCTGACCGAAGCCGTGGTCTTCGATTCCAGCGGCCGGGTCCTGGGCCGGGCCGGGATCGGGCTGCTCTTGGACTTCGATCCGGCGATCCCGGACTGGGCCTTCGAGCAGAGCCGCGAAGGCGAGGTGGTGATCCTGACCGCGGACACCGACGACCGGGTCCGCGCCCTGGTCCGCCTGGATGCCTTCCAGAACACTTTCCTGGTCGTCGGCCGCCTGGTCGATCCGCGGGTCCTGGCCCATACCGACCGGGCCAGCAACGCCTCGACCATCTACAAGGCCCTGGAGCGCCAGCGCGAGGGCTTCCAGATCACCTTCGCGGCGATCTTCGTGGTCGTGGCGCTGCTCTTGCTCCTGGCCGCGACCTGGGTTGGACTGGCTTTCGCCAACCAGCTGTCACGACCGATTCAAGACCTGATCTCGGCGGCCAACCAGGTACGCCAGGGCGACCTGGCGGCTCGTGTCCCGGAGCCTGACAGCGGCGATGAGATCGGCTGGCTGTCGCGGGCCTTCAACCGCATGACCGGCCAGCTGGAAAGCCAGCAGCGCGCGCTGATCGACGCGAACAAGGAGTTGGACCAGCGTGGCCGCTTCACCGAGGCCGTGCTGTCGGGCGTCAGCGCCGGCGTGATCGGCCTGGACCACCAGGGCCGGATTACCCTGCCCAACCGCTCGGCCTGCGAGCTGCTGTCCGCGGAACCCGAAGAGCTGCGCGGCAAGCGCCTGAGCGAGGTGATTCCGGAACTGCGCGAACTGCTGGACAAGGCCGACAACGTGCGCCGCGACCACCAGCACCAGATCACGCTCAACCAGCCGGATGGCACGACCCGCACCCTGCTGGTTCGGATCACGACGGAGCGGGGCGGCCACGGGATTCTGGGCTTCGTCGTCACTTTCGACGACATTTCCGAGTTGATGTCGGCGCAGCGCAAGGCCGCCTGGGCCGATATCGCGCGGCGCATCGCCCACGAGATCAAGAACCCGCTGACCCCGATTCAGCTCTCGGCGGAACGTCTGAAGCGCAAGTACCTGGACGAGATCCAGAGCGACAAGGAGACCTTCGAAATCTGCACCGACACCATCGTGCGCCATGTCGGGGACATCGGGCGGATGGTCAACGAGTTCTCCAACTTCGCCCGGATGCCGGCCCCGGTGATGCAGGAGGAGAGCCTGACCGACGTCATCCGCCAGGCGGTCTTCCTGCAGCGCTCGGCCCATCCCGGGATCCGCTTCGACACCGACCTGCCCGAGGCGGCCGTCCAGGCGAACTTCGACCGCCAGCAGATCAGTCAGGCGCTGACCAACCTGCTGCAGAACGCCGTCGAATCGATCGAGGAGCGGATCGCCAGGGACGGCGAGGCCGACGGCGGCGAAATCCGGGTCTCGCTGGGACGCCTCGAGGAAGCGCTTGAGATCCGGGTCGAGGACAACGGCCGCGGTCTGCCGAAGAAGGACCGGGACCGTCTGACCGAGCCCTACATCACCACCCGCAAGCACGGCACCGGACTGGGCCTCGCGATCGTCAAGAAGATCATGGAGGACCACGGCGGCGACCTTAGGCTGGCCGACAAGGAGGGCGGGGGTGCGACCGTCTGTCTGTTCCTGCGCGCCAGCGAGGGACCGGGCGTCCGGAAGCAGGCGTCAGCCGCCGAGTGAGCTTCGCAACAGGGTTTGGCAAAGGCGAGAAGCCATGGCGCGTGAGATACTGATCGTCGACGACGAAGCCGACATCCGGATGCTGATCACCGGCATCCTGGCCGACGAGGGCTATGAGACCCGCGAGGCCTCGAACAGCACCGAAACCCTGGATGAGATCCGCAAGCGCCGGCCCGACCTGGTGATCCTCGACGTCTGGCTCCAGAACAGCGAGCTGGACGGCATCGAGGTGCTGACCAAGCTGAAGCGAGTCGATCCGACCCTGCCGGTGGTGATCATCAGCGGCCACGGCACGATCGGGACCGCGGTCCAGGCGATCAAGCTGGGCGCCTACGACTTCATCGAGAAGCCCTTCAAGTCCGACCGCCTGCTCCTGGTCGTGGAGCGCGCCCTCGAGGCCGCGGAGCTGCGCAGCGAGAACGAGGAACTGCGCCTGCGGGTCGGACCGGACAGCGACCTGATCGGCACCTCCTCCGCGATCAACCATCTGAGGCAAGCGATCGACAAGGTAGCGCGCACCGGCAGCCGGGTGTTGATCACCGGACCGGCCGGTGCCGGCAAGGAGGTCGTGGCGCGCCTGATCCATCAGAACTCGGCCCGCGCCGCCGAGGCCTTCGTCGCGCTGAACTGCGCGGCCATGCATCCCGACCGCCTGGAAAGCGAGCTCTTTGGCGCGGAGGCCGGCGCCGAGGGCGGCGACTCGCCCCGCAAGCTGGGCACCTTCGAGCGCGCCCACCGGGGCACGCTCCTGCTCGACGAGGTCGCCGACATGCCGCTGGAGACCCAGGGCAAGATCGTCCGGGTCCTGCAGGAGCAGACCTTTCGCCGCCTGGGCGGCGAGGGCGTGGTGCAGGTGGACGTCCGGGTCATCGCCTCGACCAACCGGGACCTGGCGAGCCTGATGCGCGAGGGCCGCTTCCGGGAGGACCTCTTCTACCGTCTGAACGTGGTGCCCCTGTCGGTGCCGGCCCTAGCCGACCGGCGCGAGGACATCCCCTTGCTCGCCAGGCATTTCATCGAGCGCTCGGCCGAGGCGACCGGCTTGCCGCCGCGCCGCCTGACCAGCGATTCCCTGGCGGTCCTGCAAGGCTACGGCTGGCCCGGCAACGTGCGGCAGCTGCGCAACGTCCTCGACTGGATCCTGATCATGGCCCCGGGCGACCCCGGCGAGCCGGTTGGCGCGGACATGCTGCCCGCGGACATCGGAGAAATCGCGCCGGCGGCCCTGCGCGGCGGCAACGGCGGCGAGATCATGTCCCTGCCGCTGCGCGAGGCGCGGGAGGTCTTCGAGCGGCAGTACCTGGAGGCCCAGGTCACCCGCTTCGGCGGCAACATCTCCCGGACCGCCGGCTTCATCGGCATGGAGCGCTCGGCGCTGCACCGCAAGCTGCGCTCGCTCGGCATCTCGACCTCCCCCGACCGTCCGCCGAGCAACGGTGGCGGTTCATGAAGGTGATCATCTGCGGGGCCGGCCAGGTCGGCTTCAACATCGCGCGCTACCTGTCCAGCGAGGGCGCCGACATCACCCTGATCGACCAGTCCGAGGCTCTGGTCACCAAGATCGCCGACTCCCTCGACGTCCAGGGGCTGGTCGGCTTCGCCTCGCACCCTGACATCCTCGAGCGGGCCGGCGCACCCGACGCCGACATGGTGATTGCGGTGACCTACGCGGACGAGGTCAACATGGTGGCCTGCCAGATCTGCCATTCGCTCTTCGACGTCACCACCAAGATCGCCCGCGTTCGCCATCAGAGCTACTTGAACCCCTTGTGGTCAGACCTCTTCAGCCGGGACCATCTGCCGATCGACGTGATCATCTCGCCGGAGATCGAGGTCGCACGGGCGATCAGCCGCCGGCTGGAGGTGCCGGGGGCCTTCGACGTCATTCCCCTGGCAGACGGCAAGGTCAGCCTGATCGGCGTCCATTGCACGCCGGAGACGCCGATCCTCGACACCCCGCTGCGCCAGCTCACCGGCCTTTTCCCGGACCTCCACATCCTGGTCATCGGGCTGCAGCGCGACGGCCGCGCCATCGTGGTCGCCCCCGAGGACGTCATGCTCGACGGCGACGACGTCTACTTCGTGGCGGAGACCGAGCACCTGACGCGGGCCATGGTCGCCTTCGGCCACGAGGAGAAGGAGGCCCGCCGGGTGATCATCGTCGGCGGCGGGAACATCGGCCTGAGCCTGGCGGAAATCGTCGAGGACAAGTATCCCCACGTGGCGCTCAAGCTGATCGAGATCAACAAGGAGCGCGCCGAGTACGTGGCACAGCAGCTCAAGCGCACGGTGGTCATCCACGGCGACGCGCTGGACCAGGAGATCCTGGAAGAGGCCAACGTCAAGGCGACCGAGACCGTGATCGCGGTCTCCAACGACGACGAGGTCAACATCTTGACCTCCCTGCTGGCCAAGCGCTTCGGCTCGCAGCGCGCGGTCACCCTGGTCAACTCGACGACCTACAGCCCCCTGATCGGGACCCTGGGCATCGACACCGTGGTCAGCCCGCGCGAGATCACTGTCTCGACCATCCTGCAGCACGTGCGCCAGGGCCGGATCCGATCGGTGCACTCCCTGTCCGAGGGCTTCGGCGAGATCATCGAGGCGGAAGCGCTGGAGACCTCGAGCCTGGTCGGGGTCCCGCTGCGCGAGGCCGACCTGCCCGAGGGAGTCATGGTCGGCGCCATCGTCCGCGGCGAGGAGGTCATCATCCCGCGCGGCGACACCGTGATCAAACCTAAGGATCAGGTCGTGATCTTCGCGGCGTCCAGCGCCGTCAAGTCGGTGGAAAAGCTCTTCGCCGTCCGGCTCGAGTTCTTCTAGCGGCGCCACCAGGGAGAAGGGGTACAAGACGCCATGGCGAGACAGGCTTACGTGAACGGGCGCTACCTGCCGCAGGGCGACGCGACGGTGCACATCGAGGACCGCGGCTACCAGTTCGCCGACGGCGTCTACGAGGTGGTGCCGGTGGTGCGCGGCGCGCTGGTCGACGAGGATCCCCACCTCGACCGGCTCGAGCGGTCCCTGGCAGAGCTCAGGATCCCCATGCCGGTGTCGCGGGCGGCCCTGAAGCTTATCAGCCACGAGCTCATGCGCCGCAACCGCCTGAGCAACGGCTTTCTCTACATGCAGGTGACCCGCGGGGTGGCGCCCCGGGACCACAAGTTCCCGAAGGCCGCGACGCCCGCCCTGGTCATGACCACCCGGCAGACCAAGCCGCACAGCGCCGCGCAACTGGCCGAAGGCGTCGCCGTGATCACGGTCCCCGACATTCGTTGGAAACGCTGCGATATCAAGTCGGTATCCCTGCTTCCCAATGTGTTGGGCAAGCAGGCGGCGGTCGAGGCCGGGGCCTTCGAGGCCTGGATGGTCGCCGAGGACGGTCGGGTGACCGAAGGCACCTCGACCAACGCCTGGATCGTGACCGGGGACAACAAGCTGGTGACCCGGGAAGCCGGCAACGCCATCCTCAACGGCATCACACGCGTGTCCTTGTTGCGCCTGGCCGAGGGCGAGGGCGTCGAGCTGGAGGAGCGCGCCTTCACCGTCGAGGAGGCCCTGGAAGCCCGGGAGGCCTTCATCACCTCCAGCACCAACTTCGTCATGCCGGTCACGCGGATCGACGACCGCCCGGTGGGCAACGGCCATCCCGGGATCCTGACCCAGCGGCTGCGCGAGGTCTACGAGGGCTACGCAGCCGGCACGGGGCCCGCGTGAGCCTGCCGAGGCCGCGGGCCCTGCTCTTCGACTGGGACAACACCCTGGTCGACACCTGGGCGGTCATCCACCAGGCCCTGAACGTGACCCTGCGGGCCATGGGCCAGCCGACCTGGACCTTGGAGGAGACCCGCGCCCGGGTCCGCGCCTCGGCCCGTGACAGCTTTCCCGAGCTCTTCGGCGGCCGCGCCGAGGAGGCCATGGCGATCTTCTACGGCACCTACGAGCGGGAGCACCTGAAGCGGCTCCGGGCGCTGCCCGGCATCGAGGAGATGCTGGCGGACCTGGCCGAGAGCCGCCGCTACCTGGGCGTGGTCAGCAACAAGAAGGGCAGCATCCTGCGCCGCGAGGCGGCCCATCTGGGCTGGGAGCGGTGGTTCGGCCGCCTGGTCGGCGCCGAGGATGCCGCGGCGGACAAGCCGGACCCTGCGGCGATCGACCTGGCGCTGGCGGGGTCCGGTCTGACGGCCGGGCCGGAGGTCTGGTTCGTCGGCGACACGGACATCGACATGGCCTGCGCGCAGGCGGCCGGCTGCACGGCGATCCTGCTGCGCGAAGCCGCACCGGCACCGGGCGAATTCGCCGCGCATCCGCCCTGCCGGCACGCGGCGACCTGCGCTGAGCTTATGGCATCTATTGGGAAGTCTGAGTTTTCATCCCGGTGAATACGTGATACTCAACCTTAAGGTTTGTCTCTGCTCGTGCCACGTGCGCGGGGTCTCCCGGTACAGTTAGGCAAACGGTCCTAGCTCCAGCGGTTTCTGGAGCCGCAGCTGAGACGAAAACGAAACGTGAGGGGGTCGCATGGCGGCGGAGAAATCACAAAACGTTCAGGACGTTTTTCTGAATCACGTCCGCAAGAACAAGGTTCCGGTCACCGTATTCCTGGTCAACGGTGTCAAGCTCCAAGGCGTGATCACTTGGTTCGACAATTTCTGCGTCCTGCTGCGGCGCGATGCACACTCGCAGCTTGTCTACAAGCACGCCATCTCTACCGTAATGCCGTCGACGCCGGTGCAGCTCTTCGAGCCGTCCAAGGAAGGAGAGGGGTCCTGACGGAGCGAACCTTAAGGATCTCAGATTGAATCGGGAGGATCCCAGCGCAGCGGCACCGGCGGGAAAGGAAAGCTCGACCGGCCGCGTCGTGGTGCTGCATCCGGCCCTGGCAGAGGCGCGGCAGAGCCGACGCGCTGCCGAGGGGCGCCTGGCCGAAGCCGTGAGCCTCGCCGCAGCCATCGATCTCGAGGTCGTACACGCTGAAGTTGCAACACTCCCGCGGCCGCGGCCGGCGACTCTCTTCGGTCAAGGCACCGTCGAGCGCCTGGCCGGGACCGTCTCGGCCTGCCGGGCCGATCTTGTGCTGGTCGACCGGGCGCTGTCCCCGGTGCAGCAGCGCAATCTCGAAAAGGCTTGGAAGACCAAGGTTATCGATCGGACCGGGCTGATCCTCGAGATCTTCGGCGCCCGGGCCAGGACCAAGGAGGGCAGCCTGCAGGTCGAGCTGGCGGCCTTGAACTACCAGCGCTCGCGCCTGGTGCGCTCTTGGACCCACCTGGAGCGGCAGCGTGGCGGCTTCGGCTTCCTCGGCGGCCCGGGCGAGAGCCAGCTGGAGATCGACCGGCGCCTGATCTCGGAGCGGATCACGCGGATCAAGGCCGAGCTCGAGAAGGTCAAGCGCCGGCGCGGCCTGCATCGCCGGGCGCGTCAGCGCGTGCCCTATCCGGTGGTCGCCCTAGTCGGCTACACCAACGCCGGAAAGTCGACGCTTTTCAACAGGATCACCGGCGATGCGCAGCTCGCGCACGACATGCTCTTCGCGACCCTGGATCCGACCATGCGCCTGGTGCGCCTGCCGGGCGGCCTGGAGGCCATCCTCTCCGACACCGTCGGCTTCATTTCCGACCTGCCGACCGACCTGGTGGCAGCCTTCCGGGCCACCCTGGAGGAGGTGGTCGAGGCCGACCTGATCCTCCACGTCCGGGACATCGCCAACCCCGACAGCGAGGCCCAGCGCCAGGACGTCCTGGCTATCCTCGCCGACCTCGGCCTGGAGGCCGGCGCCGAAGAGCCCATGCTCGAGGCGCTCAACAAGATCGACAGCCTGACCCCGGCACAGCGGCAGGCGGTGCGCGAGCGCGCCGCACGCAAGCCGGAGGTCCTGGCCTGCTCGGCCCTGACCGGCGAGGGCCTGCCCGAGCTACTGCAGGCCGTCGAGGCGCGGCTGGTGCGAGACCACAAGCGGGTCGAACTGACCCTCGGGCCGGAGGAAGGGGCCGCCATCGCCTGGCTCCACGAGCACGGCCGGGTCCTGGAGCGTCGGGAGGTCGAGGGCAAGACGCACATGTGCATCAGCCTGAGCCCGGCGGCCCTGGCCCGCTTCGAGCAGCGCTACGGCGCGCAGCGGGAGGCCGCGGCGGAGTGAGCGGCCTGTGACCGTCTCGATCGAAGAGGTCACCCGGGTCCTGCTGGAGACGGCAGCCGAAGAGGTGCTCCCGCGGTTCCGCAGCCTCGACGAAGAGGACAAGCGGATCAAGGCGGGCGGCGAGGTCGTGACCGTCGCCGACGAAGCCGCGGAGCGGCGCCTGACGCAGCGCCTGCGCGCCCTCCTGCCGGGTTCCCTGGTGGTCGGCGAGGAGGCCGCCGCCGCCGATCCCGAGGTCTTCGCGAATCTGGCCCGGGACGAAGCGGTCTGGCTGATCGATCCCATCGATGGCACCACCAACTTCGCCGAAGGCGTGCCGGTCTTCGCGATGATGCTGGCCCTGGTCGAGCGGGGAGAGATCTGCGCCGCCTGGATCCACGACGTGCCCGGCGAGCGGACCGGCGTGGCGGAGCGGGGCAGCGGCAGCTGGATCGAGGGGCACCGTCTCCAGGTCGCCGCCGCCGCCGCCCTCGGTGAGATGACCGGGACGCTTCATGCCGGCCAGTTCGGCGGCTCGGAGCTGCGCGAGCGGATCCGGGCCAAGCGCGGCAAGCTGGGCGCGATCCGCAGCCTGCGCTGCGCCGGGGCGGAGTACCTGCGCCTGGCCGCCGGCGAGATGCACTACAGCCTCTTCACCAAGCTGATGCCCTGGGACCACGCGCCGGGCGTTCTCCTGCACGCCGAGGCGGGCGGCTACGCCTGGACCGCCGAGGACCGGCCCTATTCGCCGCGCCGGCGCGAAAGCCGCGGGCTCCTCCTGGCACCGGACGAGGCCTCCTGGCGCTTGCTCCACGAGGAGCTTTACGGCGACGCCGTGGTCACCACCGGGGGAACGCCAGGCGCGCCCTGAGCCTGCTGGCTCTCAGCCCTCCGAGGCTTTTGCCGCCTGCCAAAGGCCTTCGAGTTCGTCCAAGGAAGCTTCCGCGGGGCCGCGGCCCTGGGCGGCGAGGGCGGTCTCGATGGCCCGGAAGCGCCGCTCGAACTTGGCGTTGCAGCGGCGCAGGGCGACCTCGGGATCGATCGTGAGGTGGCGCGCCAGGTTGACCAGGGCGAAGAAGAGGTCGCCGATCTCGTCCTCCAACCGCTCCCGGTCGCCGCCGCAGGTCATTTCCTCTTTCAATTCAGAGACCTCTTCTTCGATCTTCGCAAAGACCTGGGCGGCTTCCGGCCAGTCGAAGCCGACTCGGGCAGCGCGCTTCTGCAGCTTCTCCGCGCGCATCAGGGCGGGCAGGGCGAGGGCCACGCCGCCGAGGACGCTCTCGCCATCACCCTTGGCGGCGCGCTCCTGGGCCTTGTGCTCCTCCCAGGCCCGGCGCTGGGCGGCCGCGCCCCCGACCTCGGTCTCGCCGAAGACGTGGGGGTGGCGGCGCTCCATCTTGTCGGAGATCGCGGCGGCGACCTGGGTGAAGTCGAAGGCGCCGGCCTCCTCGGCCATGCGGGCGTGGAAGACGACCTGGAGCAGCAGGTCGCCGAGCTCGTCGCGCAGCTCGCCCATATCGTCGGCCTCGATGGCCGCCGCCACCTCGTAGGCCTCCTCGATGGTGTAGGGGGCGATGCTGCGGAAGTCCTGCTCGATGTCCCAGGGACAGCCGTGCTTCGGATCGCGCAACCGGGCCATGATCTCGAGCAGGCGCCGGGTCTGCGCTTCGGCTTGGATCGATTCGTCGGTCATAGCGCCGGATCTTAGCCAAGCCGGGCGCCCCGGGCCATGGCCGAGACGGGGCGCCGAGGCAGCGTCCCCGGGGACCCTGGCCTTGACATAAACCTTGACATATGTGCGATCTGATAATATGTAATACGCGAAATAGATATATCTCTGGGAACCGAAGCCATGAGCGGCAAGGCCGGACAGACGACAGAAAGCGCTCCCGACGATCCCAGGGCCTACGAGCGGCCGTCGGTCACGGTCGACCTGGCGCTGCTTTCGGTCCGCGAGGGGCGTCTGAGCGTGCTCCTGCTGCGCCGCGACCGGGCGCCGTTCCAGGGTGCCTGGTCTCTGCCGGGCGGCTTCGTGCGCATCGACGAATCGCTCGAAGAAGCGGCGGAGCGGATTCTGCGCGAGAAGGCGCAGATGTCCGGCGTCTTCATGGAGCAGCTCTTCACCTTCGGCGCGATCGACCGCGACCCCCGCGCCCGCGTCATCACCGTGGCCTACTACGCCCTGGTGGAAGCCGGGCGGTTCGACGAGGCACTGAAAGCCTCGGCCGAGCTTTCCTTGTTTGAAATCCTCGTGCCCTGGGCGGGCGAGACCGGGGGCGCGGTCGCCATCTGCTCCGCCGACGGCGAGACCGAGCCGCTCGCCTTCGACCACGCCGAGATCCTCGGCATGGCGGTCAAGCGGCTGCGCGGCAAGCTGGACTACAGCCCGGTCGGCTTCGAGCTTCTGCCGGAGCGCTTCACCCTGCGCCAGCTCCAGGAGGTCCACGAGGCGATCCTCAATCGCCGCATGAACAAGCCCGCCTTCCGCCGCCGGATGCTCGACAAGGGCGTCCTGCAGGCGACCGGAGAGCGGGAGAGCGGAGTCACCTACCGGCCGGCCGAGCTCTATCGCTTCCTCGCGCCGAAAGCCGCCGGTCCGGGCCAGAACCAGGAGGGTTGAGACATGGCCGAGATCCGCCGCTATCCCTTTCTGCGCCACCTGCGCAGCGAAGCCAGCGTTCACGTGACCCACTACCGCAAGGGCCGCAAGCACAGGGCGGGCAGGGGCCTGGCCTTCTGGTTCCGCCCCGACGGCGCCAGCATCGCCGAGATCCCGATGGACGACCGCGACATGCCCTTTCTGTTCCGGGGCCGCTCCAAGGACTTTCAGGAGGTCACGGTGCAGGGGCTGATCACCTGGCGGGTCGCCGATCCCGAGGGGCTCGCCGAGCGCCTGGACTTCACGATCGACTTGAAGACCGGCGCCTATCTCAATGAACCTATTGACCAGGTTGCGAGCCTCTTGACCGGGCTCGCACGTCAGGAGGCGCTGCGCTACCTGGCGGAGCTGCCGATCGGCGAGCTGCTGGAAAATGGCCCGGCGCCGGTCCAGGCCTGCGTCGAGCGCGGCCTGACCTCGGCCGAGCGCCTGACCGATATGGGGATCGAGGCGGTCACGGTCCGCCTAGCGGACCTGGCGCCCTCGGCCGAGCTGGACCGGGCCCTGCAGACCCCGACCTTCGAGGCCCTGCAGCAGCGCGCCGATCAGGCAACCTTCGAGCGCCGGGCCCTGGCGGTCGAGAAGGAGCGGGCGATCGCCGAGAACGAGCTGCAGAACCGCATCGAACTCGCACGCCGGGAAAGCCAGCTCATCGCCCAGGAAGACGAGAACGCCCGCAACCGCGCGACCGGCGAGGCCGAGGCCCGGCAGATCGCGGCGGCCGGGGAGGCCGAGCGGATCCGGGTCGTCGGCCAGGCCCGCGCCGAGACCGAGAAGGCGCGCATGGAGGTCTACCGCGACCTGCCGCGCGACGTCCTCCTGGCCCTGGCGGCCCGGGAGTTCGCCGGCAAGCTGACCTCGATCGAGCACCTCAGCGTCACGCCGGACCTGCTGGGCAGCCTGCTGGGCTATCTGGCCCGTGCGGGAGCCAAGCGCCTCGAGCACGACGCCCAGACGGGCGCCGACTAGGCGGGCGGGCCATGGCCAGCACCGCGGCCCGCGCCGTGGTCGTGACGCGCGAGACAGACTACGAAGCTCTGCTCGCGCGCCACGCCACCCGGGAGCAGGCGCGCTTCTTCCTGAAAAGCCGCGGCCAGAGCCTGGAGGCGGTCGAGGCGCGCCACACACGATTCCAGGCCGCGCTGCAACAGGTCCGCACGGCGATCCCGCTGGACTGGCGTCGCTCCCTGATCCGCCGGGGCGACCTGGACCGCTTCCTCTTCGGCCCCGAGGATGTGGTGATCGCGGTCGGCCAGGACGGCCTGGTTGCCAACCTGGCGAAGTACCTGGACGGGCAGCCGGTCCTGGGGATCAACCCGGAGCCGGAGGTCAATCCCGGGCTCCTGGTGCCGCTGCCACCGGCGGCGACCGGCGGGCTTCTGCTGCCGGCGGCCGAGGGCACGGCGGATCTGGAGCCCCGTACCATGGCCGAGGCCCGCCTGGACGACGGCCAGAGCCTTCTGGCCCTCAACGAGATCTTCGTAGGCCATCGCAGCCACCAGTCGGCCCGCTACCGGCTGTCCCGGGACGGGCAGGTCGAGGAACAGTCCTCTTCCGGGATCATCGTCGCCACCGGGACCGGGGCCACGGGCTGGGCCCGCTCGATCATGGAGAGCCGCCGGATCACTCTGGAGCTCGATCCCGTCGCACGCGAACTCGGGTTCTTCGTCCGCGAGCCCTGGCCCAGCGCGACCACCGGCACCGCCCTGTCGGCCGGCCGGCTGGGCGACGGCGCCGCACTCGAGGTGCTGTCGCACATGCAAAGCGGCGGCGTGGTCTTCGCCGACGGCATCGAGGCCGACCACCTCGGCTTCGACTGGGGCCGCCGGCTCGAGGTCCGCGTCGCCGAACGGCGCCTCAACCTGGTGAGGGGATAGCCGGCTCGAGAATTGACAAGCCACGGCCGGACAAGCCTAGGATCGTCTAAGTCCGGCGGTGTCCGGGGAACAGGGGCTGGGATGACGCAGGACCGGCAGAGCTTGGAAGCCCTCAAGGCGGAGCTGCGCGCGCTGCCCGGAACGCCGGCGGAAGAGGCGCACACGCTGCCGCCCGGCGCCTTCACCTCCGAGGCCTTTTTCGCCTTGGAGCAGGAACACCTCTTCCGGCGCGAATGGGTCTGCCTGGGGCACGAGTCCGACATCCCGGCGCCCGGCGACTACTTCACGAGCGAGCTGGCCGGCGAGCCCCTGATCGTCTGCCGTGACGCCGACGGGCCGGTCCGCGTGCTGTCCAACGTCTGCCGTCACCGTGGCACCGTTCTCCTGCAAGGCGCTGGAAACAAACGTGTTTTTGTGTGCCCTTACCACGCCTGGAGCTACGGGCTCGACGGCCGCTTAAAGAGCGCGCCGCATATGGATCAGGTTGCGGGCTTCGACAAGGCGGCCTGCCGCCTGCCGGTCTTCGCCAGCGAAATCTGGCGCGGCTTCGTCTTTGCCAACCTGGGAGGCGCGACCAAGCCCCTGGCAAAGCGGCTCGGGACCCTCGAAGCCCTGATCGAGAACTACGGCATCGAGCACCGAAAGGCCGTGCTGGTCGAGGAAGAGGCCTGGGCCGCCAACTGGAAGTGCCTGGTCGAGAACTTCATGGAGGCCTATCACCTCAGCCCGATGCACCCCAAGACGCTGCACCCCATGATGCCGAGCACGCTCTGCGAGCGGCTCGAGGTCGGCGAGGGCTGCAGCGCCTACCGGGGCAACTACCGGCCCGGCACGCCGCAGCGCAGGCCCTTTCCCGAAGCGCTGACCGCGCAGGAGCGCAACAGCAGCCTGCTGTTCAGCGTCTTTCCCAACCTCGTGATCGCGCTGGGGCCCAGCACGGTCCTCTACCTCTGCATCTTCGCCAATGGGCCGGGCGCCTTGAGGGTCCGCTGGGGCCTGCTCGCGCATCCCGGAGAGGCGGGCAGAAAGGCCGCCCGCGACTACGAAGGCCTGGTCCGGGCCTTCAACGCCGAGGACAAGGTGACCCTCGAGAGCCTGCAGAAGGGCCTGGGCTCGCGTCACCTCGCGCGCAGCCCTCTGGCGCCCGCCGACTACGAAGGCACCGTCTGGGACTTCTATCTCTATCTGGCACGCCGCCTCGGCGAGAACGGCGCACTGGACTGAGGCGGTGTCCGCCGCCGACTTGTTCTGGCGCGAGGGGAGATGCCAGTCAGCAGCGGCAGGCGATGCCTCTGCCAACACAAATCGCGCATAATGTATATTATGGAAAATACACGATACCCTGGCACTGCCGGGCGTCCAAGGCCTTCAGGCGCCGCTGATCTCGACCACCTGGCCGTCGTAGGCCGGCTCGACGCCCGCCGGACAGCGGCTCTTGAGCTCGGCGTAGTCCGTCTTGTGGTTCATATGGGTCAGCAAGGCCCGCTCGGGCTTCAGGCGCTCGATCCAGGCCAAGGTCTGCTCCGTGTGGGAGTGCGTGGGATGCGGCCCGTCCTGCAGGCAGTCGACGATCCACAGCCGGACGCCGTCCAGCGCCGCGAAGGCCGCGTCGTCCAGGTCCGAGACGTCGGTCGAATAGGCCATGTCGCCGATCCGGAATCCGAGCGACCGGCCCTCCTCGCCATGGCCCTGGACGAAGGGCGTGACCTCAACGCCGGCGGCTTCGAAGGCGTCCTCGACCACATGATCTTCGAGCAGCGGCCGGTAGAAGCTGCCCGGCGGGCAGCTCGAGGTGAAAGCATAGGCGAAGCGCAAAGTCAGCATGGCCTGGGTCTCGGCGTCCATGAAGGCCGGGATCGGCGCCTTCCGCCGATAGACCAAGGACCGCAGGTCGTCCAGACCGTGGCAGTGGTCGGCATGGTGATGGGTGAAGAGCACGGCGTCGAGCCCGGTGACGCCGGCATCGAGCAGTTGGGCGCGCAGGTCCGGTGACGCATCGATCAGGATGCTGGCGTCGCTGGTCTCGACCAGGACCGAGACTCGGCGTCGCCGGTTGCGCGGGTTCGTCGGATCGCAGCGGCCCCATTCGCCGCCGACCAGCGGCACGCCACCGGAGCCGCCGCAGCCCAGAATCGTGACCTTCATGCCGCGGCGGGCCGCGCCGCCCTGTCAAATAAATCATAGAAATTATTAGTGGTTACCTGAGCAAGCTCATCTGCAGTGACAGCCTTGAGCTCGGCCAGGGCCGCCGCCGTATGAACCACGAAGGCCGGCTCGTTCCGCTTGCCCCGCCGCGGCACCGGCGCCAGGTAGGGCGCGTCGGTCTCGACCAGCAGGCGCTCCAGGGGTACCCGGCGCAGGGTCTCGCGTAGTTCTTCCGCCTTCTTGAAGGTCATGATTCCGGAGACGCCGATGTAGAAGCCCAGGTCCAGGGCCGCCTCGGCCAGCGCCGGGCCCGCGGTGAAGCAGTGGATCACGCCGTTCAGGGCGCCGGCTTCGGCTTCCTCCCGCAGGATCGTGACGGTATCCGCATCGGCGTCCCGGGTGTGGACGATGAGCGGCAGGCCGGTCTCCCGGGCGGCCGCGATGTGGCTGCGAAAGCTGCGCTGCTGCGCCTCCCTCGGGCTGTGTTCGTAGAAGTAGTCGAGGCCCGTCTCGCCGATGCCGACGACCTCCGGCAGGTCCGCCAGGGCACAGAGCCGCTCCGGGGTCTCCTGCCCCTCCTCCGCCGCTTCGTGCGGATGCACGCCGACCGAACAGGAAACCTCGGGAAAGCGCTGCGCAATACCCCGGACGACGTCGAACTCGGAGAGCTTGGTGCAGATCGTCACCATCGCCGAGACCCCGGCCCGGCGCGCCCGGCCGACGATCTCCTCGAGGTCGCCGTCGCGCGCCAGGTAGTCGAGGTGACAGTGGGAATCGATCAGCATCGTCCGGTCTCACAGGGCTGGCCCCGATCCGAGACATCGCATCGCGACGTCCCGGCGCGAGGCCGGATCTTCTACGAGGCGTGCTGATAGCGCGGCACCGCTGCCCGCGTCAACGCAGCTTGATCTAGCGGCGGCGCGGCGTTGCGGGTTCGAGGCCGAGGCGGACCGCCGCGGGGCGCCGGCCGGCGAGGAGCAGGCCGCTCTTGAATCGGCTGGTCAGGGAGAAACGGCGCGGCTGCGGCGGCGCTTTGGTCAGTCCCCTGCCCGAGGTCGGTTTCTTCATCGCTTCCGCCTTCGGCTGATTGCTCAGCGGCATCCCTTTCGGAACGCGGTTGGAAACGATAGGCGGCGAAGTGTTAACCAAAGCTGAATCGTGCGGGCGCGACCGCAGCGAAGGGACGCGCCCGCGCCGTCGGAAAGCGATCAGGAGGCCGTTTCCTCTTCCTCGACGAAGCGCGGGAAGACTCCCTGCGGCTTCGGCAGCTCCCTGCCGACAGCAAGCGGCGACGGAAGCGCCGCCGCATCGCGGTCCGCTTCCGCGACGCCGAGTTGGTCAAGCAGCCGGGCCATGGACTGCGGCATCACCGGCTGGCTCACGATTGCCAGGTGGCGCAGCACCTCGGCGCCGACGTAGAGCACCGTCGCCATCCGGGCCGGATCGGTCTTTCTCAAAGCCCAAGGCGCCTGCTCGTCAACGTAGCGGTTCGCGGCGCCGACGAGCTCCCAGGTCGCTTCCAGCGCCTTGTGGAAGGCCTGGACCTCGTAGTGCGCGCGCAGCCGGTCGAGCAGCCCCGCAGCCTGGTCGAGCAGAGCCCGGTCGGCGTCCGCGAAGGCACCGGGCGCCGGCACCCGGCCCTCGCAGTTCTTGGCAATCATCGACAGGATGCGCTGACCCAGGTTGCCAAAGTCGTTGGCCAAGTCGCTGTTGCTGCGACGAATCAGGCTCTCGCGCGAGATGCTGCCGTCATTGCCGAAGGGCACCTCGCGCAGCAGGTAATAGCGCAGCTGGTCCAGGCCGAATTCCTCGACGATGGCCTGGGGCGAGAGAACGTTGCCCAGCGACTTGGACATCTTCTGGCCCTCGACGTTGAGGAAGCCGTGGGCGAAGACCCGCTTGGGCAGCGGCAGGCCGGCGGACATCAGGAAGGCCGGCCAGTAGATCGTGTGGAAGCGCAGGATGTCCTTGCCGATGACGTGCAGGTCTGCGGGCCAGTAGGTCTTGAAGGCCTCGCAGTCCTCGTCCGGATAGCCGACGCCGGTGATGTAGTTGGTCAGGGCGTCGAGCCAGACGTACATGATGTGGTCGGCGTCGCCCGGCACCGGGATGCCCCAGCGGAAGGTGGTGCGCGAGATCGAGAGGTCGAGCAGCCCCTGCTTGATGAAGTTCTCGACCTCGTTGCGCCGGTAATGCGGCAGAATGAAGTCCGGGTTGGCCGCGTAGTGCGCCAGCAGCTTGTCGGCGTAGGCCGAGAGCCGGAAGAAGTAGGTCGGCTCCTCGACCCAGTCGACCGGCGCGCCGGACGGCGCCAGGAACCTGCCCTCGCCGTCCTTGGTCAGCTCGTCCTCGGCGAAGAAGGCCTCGTCGCGCACCGAGTACCAGCCGGCGTACTTGCCGAGGTAGATGTCTCCGGCCGCCTCCAGCTTTCGCCAGATCGCCTGGCTGGAGGTGACATGCCGGGCCTCGGTGGTCCGGATGAAGTCGTCGTTTGAGATGTCGAGGTAGCCGCCCATTGCGCGGAACAGGCCGGCGATCTCGTCGCAGAAGGCCTTGGGCTCCTTGCCCGCGGCGCCGGCGAACTGCTCGACCTTCTGGCCGTGCTCGTCGGTCCCGGTCAGGAAATGCACGTCGTAACCGTCCAGCCGCTTGAAGCGCGCCATGACATCCGTCGCGATGGCCTCGTAGGCATGCCCCAGGTGGGGCGCACCATTGACGTAGGAGATCGCGGTCGTGATGTAGTACGGCGTCTTGTCCGCGGCGGACATGGACAACTCCTCGGAGACTTACCGGGCCTTCGGGATCAGGCCGCGAGGGCCTCGAGCTCTTGGAAGGCGGCCATGAAGACCTGCCGGCGGTCGAGGTTGACCGCCTCGGCACGGCCGAACAGGCGGTGCAACTTCTCCCACAGGCTCGCGGCCTGCGCAAGATTGCCCTGGGCCAGCAGACGGCCGAGCAGGGCGCCCTCCCCGGCCACGATCTCCTCCGGCTGCCGGCCCTGGGCCGCGGCCCGGGCCAGGCGCGCCAGCCACCAGAGCAGCAGATCGCTCGCGGTGCGGAAGGCGGCCCCGGAGCGGTCGCGGCCAAGCCGTTCGGCCAGGGCCTTGAGCTTGGCGAAGTCCGTCCGCGGCAGCTCGGCCAAGAGTGCGACCAGCTCGGCATAGAGCCCGAGCCCGCCCTGCGAAGCCAGGTCCAGGGCCCGGCCGATGCTGCCCTCGGCCAGCTGGACCAGGCCGGCGGCTTCCTGGGCCGGCAGCTCCGGCGCGTAGCGGCCCAGGAGCTGCGTCACCTCGGCGTCTGGCAAGGGCGGCAGCACCAGGTGGCAGCAGCGCGAGCGGATGGTCGGCAGCAGGCGCCCTGGGGCATGGGCCAGCAGCAGCAGCAGGGTGTTCTTCGGCGGCTCCTCCAGGGCCTTCAGGAGGGCGTTGGCGGCGTTGCGGTTCAAGTCGTCGGCGGCGTCGACCAAGATGAGGCGCCAGCCGCCCAAGGCCGGGGTCAGGTGGACGAAGCCAAGGGCGGCGCGGACCCTGTCGACGCTGATCGACTGCTGCGGCTTGCCGCTCTCGTCCTGGCCCCGCTCCAGGACCCTTAGGTCGGGATGGCTGGCCGAGGCGATCAGGCGGAAGGCCTCGCCGTCCTCCGGCACCGCCAGGCTACCGGGGGGATCGCCAGGATCGGCGCCAAAGAGGCCCGGCTCCTGGGCCGCGCGACCCTGCCCTTGTCCCAGGACGAAGCGCGCGAAGCGATAGGCCAGGGTCGCCTTGCCGACCCCGCGCGGCCCGCTGATCAGCCAGCCGTGCGGGAGCCGACCGGAATGGAAAGCCTCGAGCAGCCGCGCCTCGGCGGCGTCCTGGCCCAGCAACAGCGGGTTGGCACGCGGCAGCGGCGGTCCGATCGTCGCCGGCTCAGCAGCGGTCATGGCAGGATTAGCCCCAGGCGCTCGGTGACGGCTTTGCAGACGGCGCGGTGCACCGCATCGGCATCGCCGCGGCCGTCGATCAAGGCGCAGCGCTCCGGCTCCGCCCGGGCGATCGCCTGAAAGCCCTCACGGACCCGCTGGTGAAAGGCAGTTCCCATGGCCTCGTAGCGCGCCGCCCCGCCGGCGCGCGCGCCGGCCCGGGCCAGGCCCAGCTCGACCGGCAGGTCGATGACCAGGGTGAGGTCCGGCCGCGGGCGCTCGGCCACCAGTCCGCGCAAGGCCTCGACCGGGGCCGTGCCGAGCTTGTGGCCGTAGCCCTGGTAGGCCAGGGTCGAATCGGTGAAACGGTCGCAGAGCACCCAAGTGCCGGCGGCCAGCGCCGGGCGGACGGTCCGCGCCAGGTGCTCGGCCCGGGCGGCGGAGTGCAGCAGCGCTTCGGTCAGCGGCAGCCAGCGTTCCGCCGGGCCGTCGACCAGGAGGTTGCGGATCTGCTCGGCGCCGGGGCTGCCGCCGGGCTCGCGGGTCTCGGCCACGGCCAGACCCTCGGCCCGCAAGGCGGCGGCCAGCAGCCCGACCTGGGTCGATTTGCCGGCGCCCTCGCCGCCTTCGAAAGTAATGAACCTCGCCTCCGCCATGGCGGCGACTCTGCCGGGGCGCCTCCCGGCGGTCAATCGGGGGCGCTCGATTGCAGGGGTCGTGCGTGGCGGCTTCCGTCAGGGCGCGCCGGTCACGAAGTACATCAGGGCCGAGACGATCCGCCCAAACGGCCCGAGCTGCTCGACCGAATGCCCGGCATAGAGCGGGAACTCGCGCGGCGCCATTTCCGGGGCGGTCACCCTCAGGGTCCCGATCTGGTCGCCTTCCTGGATCGGCGCCGGCACCGGCTGCTCGTAGATCGCGGTCACGACCATGTCCTTTCGGGCCTTGCGCGGCAGGGTGATCACGATGTCCTCGGGCGAGGTCAGCGGTACGTTCATGGCGTCGCCCAGCCAGACGTCCGCGGCCTCGACGCTCTCGCCGGCCTTGAACAAAGTGTAGTTGTTGAACTCGCGGAAGCCCCAGTTGAGGATCCGTTCGGTCTCCCGGCCCCGCTCCTTCATGCTGCCCAAGCCGGTCGCGACCAGGATCAGGCGCCGGCCGTTGCGCTCGGCCGAGGCCGTGAGGCCATAGCCGGCCTCCTCGGTGTGTCCGGTCTTCAGGCCATCGGCCCCAGTGTTGCGGTAGAGCAGCGGGTTGCGATTGCCCTGGCGGATGTCGTTCCAGGTGAATTCCTTCTCGGAGTAATAGGCATAGTACTCCGGGTATTGCTCGATGATCAGCTGCGCCAGGATCGCCAGGTCGCGCGCCGACATCCGTTGGCGCTCGTCGGGCCAGCCGGTGGCGTTCGCGAAGCTGGAGTTGGTCAGGCCGATCTCCCGCGCCTTGTCGGTCATGGCCTCGGCGAAGGCCTCCTCCGAGCCGGACAGGCCTTCTGCCAGGACGATGGAGGCGTCGTTGCCGGACTGCACGATCACGCCGCGCAGCAGGTCCTCGACCCTGATCTGCTTGCCGACCTCGACGAACATCTTGGAGCCGCCCTTGCGCCAGGCCTTCTCTGACACCGTGAAGGTGTCGTCCAGGGAAAGGCTGCCCTCGCGCAGCTTCTCGAAGACCATGTAGGAGGTCATGATCTTGCTCATCGAGGCCGGCGGCATGGGCAGGTCAGCATCCTTCTCGAAGAGCACCGTATTGGTGCTCATGTCGACCAGGATGGCCTCTCGCGCCAGGGTCTGGAACTCGGCCCTGGCGCCGAAGGAAACGCACAACAGGGCCGCGAGACCGATCGCTGCGGCAGTAAGTCTTGGCATCTTCACTCCAAAGGGGATCTTCGGTCGGCTCTATCGGCTCCCGGATCGGCAGCTGGAATTCGCCTATCGCGGGATTGCGCCGAAAATATGACGGTCGGAGTCTGCGCTGGGATAGCGTTCATTCCACCACGATGCGGGCGTCGTTGTAGCCTTTCGACAGCAGCGAGCTGAACAGGCGATCCGCGTCCTCGATCGAGGCCAGCGGCCCGAAGCGAACCCGGAAAAAATGCCGGCCGTCGACGATCGTGGGCGCGATCGAGGGCCGTCCCAGCGGGGTCAGGCGGACCCGAAGCCGATTGGCGTTGTGGAAATACATGAAGGATCCGGCCTGCACATAGAGCCGGTCGGCCCGCTCTGAACGGATCGTCACAACTCCGTCCGGCTGCGGCATCGCGTTGTCGGCGATGAAATCCAGGCGCCCGCGATCTGCCAAGGGCTCGGCGGCTCTCAGCGACCCGCCGCCGATCGCAGCGCTGTCGTTCGGAGTCGGCGGCGGCGCGGAGGCCGATGGCGCCAGGGGCACCACGGCCACCGCCACAGTCGGCACCGCCAGGGGCGCCGGGTCGTCGTCCTGCCGCGATTGGGCCGCGGCGGCGAGGCGGCGGCTCTCCGCTTCGATCAGTTCGACCCTCACCTTTGCGGTCCCGGCCTCCTGAAATCCCAGGAGCTCGGCGGCCTGACGAGAGACGTCGATGATTCGGCCGCGCGCGAAGGGCCCGCGATCGTTGACCTTGAGCCTGAGCGAGCGGCCGTTCTCGAGATTGGTCACCCGAACCATGGACGGCATCGGCAGGGTCCGATGCGCGGCCGTCAGGGCTTCCTGATCGTAGGTCTCGCCGTTGGCCGTCGGCTTGCCGTCGAAGCCGGGGCCGTACCAGGAGGCGATCCCCGTCTCGTCGTAGTCGTACTGAATCCGTGGGTAGTACCAGGTGCCTTGGATCTGATAGGGCTTGCCGATCTTGTAGTGCCCGGCTGCGGGGGCCGGCCGCTCGGGCCTGGCCTTTTTGCTCTCCTCGACGCTGTGGACCGCCACCTGGGTCTCGCTGCAACCGCTCAGCCAGACGGCAGCGGCGGCCAGCACGGCGAGCCGGTGGCTCGAGTGGCACCGCCCTGAGCTTTCCCAGAACCGGCTCAATTGACGCCCTCCTTCTTGTCTCCGCCAGGCTCGATCGATGCCTGTCGAAGCTGCTGCAGCAGATCGGCAGAGGGATAGCCGTCGGGCGGCAATCCGGCGCCGCGCTGATAGGCGCGCACCGCCCGCCGCGTCAACGGCCCGGCGACGCCATCGGGTTTCCCGACGTCGAAGCCCAGGGTGTTCAGGCGACTCTGGATTTCCTCGACCTCGGCCCGGCTCAGCGGCCGGTCGGAGGAATCCGGTTCGCTGAGGAGCCGGCTCCGGCCCTTCAGCCGGTCGGCCAGATGCCCGACCGCCAGTGCGTAGAGAACCGAGCGGTTCCACTTCATGATGGTGCGGAAGTTCTCGTAGACCAGGAAGGCCGGCCCCCGATGTCCCGCCGGCAGCACGATCGAGCCGGTGATCTGGGAAACCGGCAGGCGCTTGCCGTCGCTTCGCCGTATCCCGAGCCGGGCCCAGTCCGAAACCGCCCGCCGGGTCCCGAGCCCGGCCAGCTCGAGGTCGAAGCCCTTCGGCAGCCGGACCTCGCGGCCCCAGGTCTCCTCCTTGCGCCAGCCGATGCGGCTCAAGTAGTTGGCCGCGGATCCGAAGGCGTCCGGCAGGTTGGTCCAGATGTCGCGGCGGCCGTCGCCGTCGAAGTCGACCGCGTAGCTCTTGAAGGTCGAGGGAATGAACTGCATGTGCCCCATGGCGCCGGCCCAGGACCCCAGCATCTTGTCCGGCGCGATATGCCCCTGCTCCAGGATCCGCAGGGCATCGATGAGCTGGACCCGGAAGAACTTGCTGCGCCGAGGGTCGTACGCCAGGGTCGCCAGGGCTTCGACGACCCCAAAGCGGCCCTTGTAGTCGCCGAAGTTGCTTTCCAGCCCCCAGAAGGCCACGAGGTAGTGCGGCGGCACGCCGTACCCGCGGTAGACCCGCGCGAGGAGCCGGCGGTGCTTGACGAGCAGCTGCCGACCGCGCTTGATCCGCTCCTTGGTCAGGCGCTTGTCGAAATAGCCCCAGAACGTCTGGGTGAACTCCGGCTGGCGCCGGTCGAGCTCGACGATCTTGGGGTTCGGCCGCAAGCCGGTCAGCGCCTTGTCGAGTGTCGCCTCTGAAACGCCTTGCCTGCGGGCCTCGGCTCTCAGCTCGCGCAGGAAGTCGTCGAAGGTCCCCTGGGCCGCGGCCAGCGGTGAGAAGGCCGTGCTCAACGCGGCCACCAGGACCCAGAGCCGGAGGCCGGCTAGACGGCGTCCCCAGGACCTCCGGCAAGCTTCAATCTGGAGCGAGATCAATCGTTCAACCTTCGCGTCGACACCGCGGCAGGAAGCGGTGAACCTTCTGCCACAGGTGCCTGCTTCGCGCAATCCGCGGTTTCGCACCACGGCGTTCCAGGCCCCGAAGGCCTTCGCCCGCCGCTCCCGGGACGGGACGGCGCCCGCTGCGGCGCTGCCCGGAGTCCTCCGCGAGGCGCCGAAACCCTACGCCGGCAAGCCCGCCCTTCAAACGTCCAGAGCACTCAGAGAAAGGCCGCCGCCCGGCGAGCCCGGAGGCCGCTCTACAGAAAGCCCTGATTCATTTCGATCTTTCCCGAGGCTATCTGGCTGTTTTTCTTGATTCAATTCAATTACGTGTACAGATTATTCTGCATTTTTATAGAAGCTTAACAATTAGTTTCTTCTTAAGAATTTCATGTTTGATGGTAGTTCTGCAAATAAGACTTGCAACTATTTGTCTTTATTTGTTCGTTTTTCGGTTGCGGAGGGAGGTACTCCAATGCGGTTCCCGATGTTCGCAAGAGCGCGCTCGGCCCTGCATCGCTACAAGCAGAACGAGGAGGGCACGGCCATCGTACTCCTCGGCTTCGCGGTCTTCGTCCTGGTCGGCGCGGCCGGCCTGGCCTTCGATGCCGGGCGCGGCTACATGCTCAACGCCAGGCTGAGCCAGGCCGTGGACGCCGCCGCCCTGGCCGGCGGCCGCTCGCTCAGCATCGGCAGCGGCGGCGATTACAAGGCAGTTATCAAGAAGTACTTCAAGGCCAACCTGCCCGACGGCTACATGGGCGCCGAAATCCCGGATCCCATCATCGAGCTGAAGGGCGATGGCGACGAGATCGAGGTCGTCGCCACGGCCACGGTGCCGACCACCCTGATGCGGGTCCTGGGCTCCAAGAGCATGAAGATCGACGCCCGGGCCGTGGTCCACCGGGCGGTCAAGGGGCTGGAAGTCGCCCTGGTGCTCGACAACTCAGGCTCGATGTCCGGCGGCAAGATGACCGACCTCAAGGATTCCTCCAAGCTCCTGGTCGACATCCTCTACGGCGACAACGACGTCGTCGAGGACCTCTACGTCTCCATCGTGCCCTTCACCGGCCGGACCAACCTCAAAGGCCACACCCAGGTCCATCCGGTCGAACCGCCGCCGCCGAGCTCGACCTACATCTGCCTCGACATGCGCGGCGGGAACTTCGCCGAGAACGACGCGCCGCCGGTCACCAATCCCTTCGACCACTTCTCCAACGGGCCCTACACCTGGGAAGAGAATTCCACGAAGCACAAGGACAGGGTCTGTCCCAAGGCGGCGATCCTGCCTCTGGTCCAGAGCAAGTCCACGGTCAAGACGGCGATCAACGGCATGAAGGCCAAAGGCTGCACCCGCTACGACATCGGCACGGTCTGGGGCTGGCGGAACATCTCGCCCCGCTGGCAGGGGCTCTGGGGCGGCTCCCCGGGCAGCCTGCCATTGGCCTACGAAGAGGCCGACATGGAGAAGGCGATCATCATCATGACCGATGGCGCCAACACGCCGGACTGCCTGAAGGATGTCCAGACGGAGGAGCAGACCGAGCAGGCCTTCTCCCGGATCTGCGCGGACATGAAGGCCAACGGTATCGTGATCTACACCATCACCTTCAAGCTCGACGATCCCGACACCAACGACCTTTTCCGCACCTGTGCCTCCGGTCAGGAGCGCTACTTCAAGTCGCCCTCCAGCGACGCGCTGGAGACCGCCTTCACGACGATCGCCAACGATCTCTCGACCCTGCGGCTGAGCCAGTAGGAGAGGTCACGGCCGGCCGTTCGACCGAGTCGAACGGCAGAGACGACACGCAAGAGCCATCGGGGCGCGGCCAAGGGGCCGCGCCCCTTTTCCTTGCCCCGGCCCCCGGCGGCGCCCTTGGTCCGGCCCAACGCTTGGTTCGAGCCGGCGATCAATGCCATGACGGCCAAGGGCCGCACCCCCCACGACATCGGTGCGGTCTGGGGCTGGCGGGACATTTCGCCCGAATGGCGGGGTGTCTGGTCCGGCTCCGGCGCCAGCCTGCCCCTGGACTATCAAGAGGCCGACCTGGAGAAGGCGATCCTCATTCGGATCAGCGCTTTCGTCCTGATCGGCCTGACAGACATCCAAGGCGTGCAAACTGCGCATGTAATTCTATATATTACTACCACAAATACCTAGATTATTTACTGCATGTTAAGAGATAAGGAGTGAAGTGTTTCTCTGCAGAGGGCCTTTTCACCAAATTTATTGGGCCTTTTATTTCCTTATTCTGGGGCGGGAGGCCCTGAAGACATGCGCTCGTTCTTTCAATCCCGGTTTCGCCCGGCGGTGGGCCGCTTCGCCAAGGCGGAAGACGGTACGGCCATCGTCCTTCTCGGGTTTTCGGTCTTCGTCCTTGTCGGCGCGGCCGGCCTGGCCTTCGACGCCGGGCGCGGTTACATGCTCAACGCCAGGCTGAGCCAGGCCGTGGACGCCGCCGCCTTGGCCGGCGGCCGCTCGCTCAGCATCGGCGGCGGCGGTGACTACAAGGCGATCATCAAGAAGTATTTCAAGGCCAACCTGCCCGACGGATACATGGGCGCCGACGTTCAGGAGCCCACGATCACGCTCAGCACCGAAGGCGACGAGATCGAGGTCTTCGCCACGGCCACGGTGCCGACCACCCTGATGCGGGTTCTGGGCTCCAAGAGCATGAAGATCGACGCCCGGGCCGTCGTCCACCGGGCGGTCAAGGGTATGGAAGTCGCGCTGGTGCTCGACAACTCAGGCTCCATGTCCGGCAGCAAGATGGGCGACCTCAAGGACTCCTCGAAGCTCCTGGTCGACATTCTCTACGGCGACAACGAGACGGTCGAAGACCTCTATGTCTCGCTGGTTCCTTTCTCGGGCCGGACCAACGTGAAGGACCAGGTGGAGATCCATCCGACGTCCCCGCCGAACCCGGACTACGTTTGCCTCGACATGCGCAGCGGGACCTTCGCCGAGGACGACACGCCCCCGGCGACAAGTCCCTTCGGGCACTTCTCGAACGGCGAATACACCCACGAGAACGATCCCGGCAAGTACAAGAGCAAGGTCTGTCCGAAAGCCCAGGTTACGCCGCTGATCCAGCCCAAGACGTCGGTCAAGTCCGCGATCGACGCCATGCAGGCGAAGGGCTGCACCCGCTACGACATCGGTTCGGTGTGGGGCTGGCGCAACATCTCGCCCGAATGGCGGGCTGTCTGGTCCGGCTCCAGCGCCAGCCTGCCCCTGGACTATGAAGAGGCCGACATGGAGAAGGCGATCATCATCATGACCGATGGCGCCAACACGCCGGACTGTCTCCAGGACGTCCAGACCCAGGAGGAGACCGAGCAGGCCTTCGCCCGGATCTGCGCCGATATGAAGGCCAACGGCATCGTGATCTACACGATCACCTTCAAGCTCGACGATCCCGACACCAACACCCTGTTCCGCGAATGCGCCTCGGGCGCGGAGCGCTACTTCAAGTCGCCCTCGGGCGACCAGCTGGAGGCCGCCTTCACGGCGATCGCCAACGACCTCTCGACCCTGAGGCTGAGCCAGTAGCGGCTTGGTCACCGACCCCTCGACTCGGGGCCGCGGCAGATCCTGCCGCGGCCCTTTTCCTATGCGGAGCCCGGGCGCTCCGCCGGAGACGCCGTCCGGCGGCAAGGCAGGCGACCTCTCGGTCGAAACATCGCGTTTTGGTTGTAAATGTTCAGTAAACTAAATAAAAATTGAATACACTAGAGTATTGCATATTTATTTATCCGGAGATTTGGGTTATATTTACTTTCACAAGTCGTTCCGGATGGATACATGAAGATCGCGGCGACTCAACGACTGCGGGACCGTCCAGCAAGCTTCCTTCGCGACGAGGGGGGCTCCGGCCTCGCTCTGATCGCGTGGTCGATGCTGACCTTGGCGGCCGCCTCGGGCCTCGCTTTCGATGCCGGCCGCGGCTACCTCATCAAGGCCAAGCTCGGCCAGGCCGTCGATGCCGCAGCGCTCGCCGGCGGCCGGGCGCTGGCCGCCCGGGACGGCGCCCGCTACGAGTCCCAGATTATCAAGTATTTCAGGGCGAACTTCCCCGACGGCTATCTGGGCGTCGCGGTCGCCGAGACCGAGCTCGACATCCGGTTGCGGGGCGAGAAGATCGAGGTCACCGCCTCGGTCGAGGTGCCGACGACGTTGCTGCGGACGGTCAACATCCGGGGCTTCACCGTCTCGGCCAGCGCAGCGGTCAACCGCACGGTGCGAGGCCTGGAGATCGCCATGGTGCTCGACAACTCCGGTTCCATGAATGGTCGCAAACTCAGAGAGTTGAAGGCAGCCGCGGATATTCTGGTCGAAGCCCTCTACGGCGACGGTGGGACGGCCGACAACGTCTACGTGTCCCTGGTGCCCTTCACCGCCCGCGCCAACGTCAAGGGCCAGGACAAGGTCCACCCGGGCAAGTCGCCCAACAAGGACTACGTCTGCTTCGACGTGCGTCCCGGCACCCACGCGGTGGGTGACAGCAATCCCGTCGACATGCCCTTCGAGCACTACTCCGGGACCCTCTCGGCCGACAGGAACCCCAAGGCCTATGCCGACAAGATCTGCCCGAAATCGGCCGTTCAACCCCTCACACGAAAGCGGGCCGAGGTCGAGGGCGCGATCAGGGACATGAAGGCGAAGGGCTGCACCCGCTACGACCTCGGGGCGGCCTGGGGCTGGCGCGCGCTCTCGCCCAAGTGGCGTGGCTTTTGGCAGGGCGTGGAGTTCGAGCAGCCCTTCGAGTACGGCGAGCAGGGCCTCTCCAAGGCGGTCATCATCATGACCGATGGCGAGAACACGCCCAAGGACTGTGCCCTCGATCTGGAGAGCAAGCAGGAAACCGAGGCGATGTTCGTCGAGGCCTGCCAGGGGATGAAGACCGAGGGCATCATCGTCTACACCATCACCTTCCAGGTCGAGGACGAGACCACCAACGCGATCTTTGAGAGCTGTGCGTCCGGAAGGGCCCGGGCCTTTCGCTCGCCCGACGGCGCCGAGCTGATCTCGGCCTTCGAGGAAATCGCCGGCGATCTCTCGACCCTGCGCCTGGTGCAGTAGGCCCTCGCAGGCGCGCGAATCAAGTCTGCAGCGGCTTTCCCCGGTGCCTCACAGACGGCCGACGGCGCGGGTGGCGCCGGTTGTGGTGCCCCTGCGGGGGTTGTGCCATAACAGGGTTGCTGCAACCGGAGATCCGGAGGCGACGAGTCGATGCGGGGTTGCTTTCTGCGGGCTTTACTGGGGCCGGCCTTGGCCGTCGCGCTCGCGTCTCCCTGCGGGGCCGAAGAAGCGCAAGACCTCGAATTCTTGCAGAATCGCCTGAGCAAGATCCTGGAGTTCGAGCCGACGGGCCGCGAAATCTCCTGGCGCAACCCGGGCACCGGCAACGACGGCCTCGTCATGGTGGAGCGCACCTATTTCCTGGACCCGAAGACGCCTTGTCGCGATTTCATCCTGACCTTGGACCGTGGCGGCAGCGCGCCGCAGATTTTGCGCGGCACGGGATGCCGCAGCGAGGATGGCGACTGGCGGCTCGGCGCCGACGGCGAGCCGACGTTGTTGTCCGCAGTCGAAAGAGGCTGGGTCCAGGCGGGGCCCGAGTTCGACCGGGTCTACGATGACGAGCTGGTGCCCGACGACATCGACGGCTTTGAATTTGCCGACAAGGCCTTGCCTGCCGAACCCGCGCCGCCCTCGGAAAAGCTGGCCTTGCAGGACCTGGTGGCCGATGCCCGGCGCCTCGACGATTCAATCCTCCAGGATGCCACCGAAGAGATAGGGCCGGACGACCTGGCTTCGGCGGAGCTTGCGGCAGAGCTGAACGCTACGGCGGACCCACAGGCCCAAGCCGTTATCGCCCTGCCCGCCACCGGGCTTCTGCCCGAGCCAAACTGCACCGACTATCCTGTCGGGGGCCCGTCGGTCGAAGCCGAGGAACTCGACCTCGTGTTCCTGCTGGACACCACCTCCAGCATGCGGTCCGAACTCGGCGACCTCAAGGCCGGCGTCATGTCCTCCGTCAGGGTTCTGCTGCGGATGGTCTCCAGCCTCAACATCGGCTTCGTGGCCTTCCGCGACCGGAACGATTCCTACGTGACCAGCGCCTTCCAGCTGACCCCGATGACGGAGGACAGCCTGAGGCGGCTCGAGATCTTCGTCGAGGGCCTCAAGGCCGGCGGCGGCGGCGATCGTCCCGAGGCCATCGACAAGGCGATGGGCGTGGCCAAGGACATGCCCTGGCGGCCGACGGCCCTTGGCCAGATCGTCGTGATCGGGGACGCCCCGGCGCACGCCGGCGCTCGGGGCCGGACCCTCATCATGGCCGAGAACTTCCGCGGCGACGTGCCCTCGAGCGCCGCTCGGCGCAAGGTCTCCGCAGTCTATACCGGCTCCGCGCGTCGGCGGGGTAGTCGGAAGTTCTTCCATCATCTCGCCAAACACGGCGGCGGTTGCTTCACGTCCGACCCGCAAACGCTTGTCGAGAACGTGCTGCTCTCGGTCCTGGGTCGGGGACGGTCCAGGCCGGCAGAAGCCCTGCCGGGGCCCTCTTGACGGCCTGGCAACCGGAACCGATGTTCCTACGCAACGCCGGTAATATGCGGGTCGCATAGAGGACACAAGCGGCCCAACGTCGGAGCGCGCCCTATTTCTTATATATTTCAATAAATTACGCTGGAGACTTTCGCCGCCAATGGAGCGCCGTTGCCGTGCGACCGCCGTCCGAAGCCGAGGTCTTGGTCACAAGGATGCGACTGCCGCCGCTAGGATTTAGATGGTATATTTGCCGGTAAAGCGGGCTTCTTGCCCGCCGTTTGCCGTGCACGACAAAAAGGGGTTGTCTCTTGGCTAAGACGGTTCGATCGGCGTTTCATCCAGGCACGAACAAACAGTCCCCGGACAGGATCTTGGCCGTGGTCGCGCTCAGCTTGGCCCTGCTCGTCCCGGCGAGCCTTCAGGCCCAGGAGGACGCGGCGGCCGCGGACCGGGCCTATCTGGAGAAGCGCCTCAGGAAGATCCTGGAGTTCGAGCGGACCGGCGCCGAGGTCGTCTGGACCAATCCCGAGACCGGGAACAGCGGCAAGATACAGCTGATGCGCACCTATTTCCTCGATCCCAAGACGCCCTGCCGGGACTACCTGCGGACCATCGATTCCACTGCCGGCGAGCCGGTGTCGGTGCGAGGGACTGGCTGCCGCGAGGCGACCGGCGGCTGGAAGCTGACCGAGGATTCCAAGCCGAAGCGTACCGTCAAGCGCGGCGATAAGGGAAGCAAGACGGCGGCAGCCACCCCGGGCGGAAGCGATCCGACCGCCAAGGCGCCGGCCGGTGCCGGGGGCGCGCCTGATGGCAAGAAGCCCAAGCCCCCTTCTGCTAAGAAGAAGAAGCCCGCCGCGCCGGCCAAGGCCGTTGCCAAGGCCCCGCCCCCGCCGCCGAAGATCTCGGCGCGAGTGCCGAGCCGGCCGCCGGAATGGGAGGCCGCCGACGACAATGCCTACTAGCTACGAGGCCGATGCCGGCGCCCTGTCGCCCTTCGCCGGCGGGGACCCCAGGGACCTCGCGCCCGGGGCCGACGTCGACGGCTTTCAGATCCTGGGCATTCTCGGCCGCGGCATCTATGGCGTGACCTACCTGGCGCGGGAAGCGACCCAGGGCGCGAAGGCGGCAATCAAGCTCTTCCAGCCGGACCCCGGCAGCCTGCAGCCCCTGGCCGCCGATGACGATCCCGGCGCCTCGGCGCTGGCCGCCTTTCGTCGCGAGGCGGCGATCCTCGGGCGCCTGGACCATCCCAACATCGCCCGCTGCCGCGATTTCCGCGACAGCCGCGAGCGCCCCTACATCGTGCTCGAGCCCGAAGAGGGGCACAGTCTCGCGGCGGCCCTGGTCGCCGTGCCCGAGGCCTTCAACGAGGACCGGCTGCATCGAATCCTGGTGCCCCTGCTGGATGCACTTTCTCATTTGCACGCCAAGGGGATTTTGCATCGGGACATCAAGCCGTCGAACATTCATCTGCGGCCGGACGGCAGCCCAGTCCTGCTCGACTTCGGCGCTGCAGGCGAACTCGTCGGCTCCTCGGGCAAGACGGATCCCGTGAGCTGCCTGACACCGGGCTTCGCGGCACCGGAGCAATACCAGAAAGCTGGTCACGAAGGCCCCTGGACCGACATCTACGGCTTGGCGGCCGTGGCCTATCGGGCGGTGACCGGCAAGATCCCGCCGGACGCCCGGGACCGGCTGAACGGCGCGAAGATGCTGCCGGCCCGAAAGCTGGGCGCCGGCCACGCGTCGCCGGCCTTCCTGGCCGCCATCGACTGGGGTCTCGCCCTGACGCCAGGCAAGCGGCCGCAGAGCGCACAGGATTGGACCAAGGCCCTGGCCGTCGCCGCCGGTGAGCCGGGCAAGCAGGACCTGACGCCGGCCGCAGAGTCTGGCGAAGCCGAAGAGGCGGCCAAGGACGCCGATCTGGACGACGTCCCTCCGACCCAGCGCATCAAGCGCGAGCCGGGCGTGAGCGACACCTTCTACGTCGAGGGGCCCCGGGCTCAGGTCGCCGGCCCAGGCACCGCGCGGCCTCGGGCCAGCCGGACGCCGGTCGGTCTGATCTTCGGGATCTTGTTCATCGTCGGCCTGACCGGTGGCGGCTGGGCCTATTGGCAGTGGACGGTCCTTCAGAACAAGACGGAATGGACGGTCGACCCGGCCGGCCGGGGCGACACCGCGACCATCGAAGCGGCGCTCGCCCAGGCCAGGGACGGCTCGACGATCCGGATTCAACCCGGCACCTACGAGGAAAGCCTGGTCCTGTCGCGTCCGGTGACGATCGAGGCGGTCTCGGCGGACCCCGCGGACACCGTGATCGCGCCGAGCAGCGGCAGCTGCCTGACCGCAACCGCGGAGACTGGCAAGCTGTACGGCCTGACGCTCCGCAAAGCGCCCGGCGGCGGCGGCGAAGGCTGCGTGCTTCTGGTCGGCAGCAATCTGACCCTGGCCAACAGCGTGATCGAAGCCGAGGGCACGCCCGCCGTCATCCTGCACAGCGGGGGCGCCGCGACGCTCAAGGACCTCGAGATCAAGGTCTCGGGCGGCGTGCCCGCGGTGGTCGTCTCCAACGGCGCCCGGGCCCGCATGTCCGACAGCAGCATCGCCGGCGAGGCCGCGGTCGGCCTCCTGGTGCGCCGGGGCGCAGCGCCCGAGGTCATCGGCAACGAGATCAAGGGGACCAAGCGCGCGGGCATGATCCTGGAAGCGGGCGCGGCCGGTCGCTTCGAAGGCAACCAGATCATCCAGAACGCCGGCACCGGCGTGGTGATCCGCGGCGGCTCGCGACCGGTCTTCGCCAAGAACCGGATCGAATCAAACGGCGAGGCCGGGGTCTTCATCTACGAGGGCGCGCGCGGGGAGCTCGACAGCAACGTCGTGACCCGCAACGGCGGCTCCGGGATCATCGTCGGTGAGGGCGCAACCCCGCTTCTTCGCAAGAACGAAGTGCAGGACAACGGCGACCACGGGATCCTGCTCCTGGAGCGGGCCGGTGGCCGGCTCGAGGGCAACCGGGTCAAGTCCAACAAGAGGTACGGTCTGGCCATCAGCGTCGATGCCGCGCCGGACCTGAGCGAGAATGAGGTGACCGGAAACGCGAGCGGTCAGACAAAGAAAGGCAAGATCGCGACGGAGGGCAAATGAGGCGGGCCGGGTATTCGGCGGAGGCAATCTGGACGTGCGGCAGACGCCGGCTGGAGCGACGCGACCCGGATCGCGGCGGCGTTCCGGCCATCTTGTTCGGGAGGGCGGGGTGAAGACGGTCGTTGTTGGGCGCAGTCCCTACGCCGACGTGGTCCTGGCCGACGCCTCGGTGGCTCGGCGTCATGTCGAGGTCGTGATCACCGACGACGGCCGCTACTTCGTGACCGACTGCGCCACGGAAACGGGGTGCTGGCGACGGGTATCGGCCGATCAGGGGCGCGACCATTGGGAGAAGCTGCGCCAGAGCTTCGTATCGATGGAGGATCACCTCAGACTTGGCGACCATCACTGCACCCTGAAGGATCTGCTGCGCGACGTCGACCTCCGCGACTCCGCCGAGACCGGCCCCGGTGGCGGCGGTGCCGGGCGCGGCGGCGATGCCCACGGCGGCGGCGCGGCGGGCGGCGCCGACCGTCGCATCGAGAGCCTGCGCGGCCGGGTCGAGCGTGATCCCGTGACCGGCGAGATCATTCCCAAGAGGCTGTAGGCATGGCTGAGAGCGTTCTACCCCATCAGGATCTCGAGCAACGGGAGCGACCGCGGCACCACTACAGCCGCAACATCTTCGCGCACCTGCTGATCCTTTTCGGCGCTCTGATCGCCGGCCTGCTGACCATTCTCCTGTTCCACAACGTGCTGCCCGACACCGCGGCCGAGATCCTGATCGACCGCGACCGGGAAAGCTATCCCTTCACCGTGCAGAACGTGATGTGGATCGTGTTCTTCCTGGGCCTGGGGGAGCTGGTGGTCCGGGTTCGCGACGCCATCGCGGAACGCGGCCAGGTGCAGGAGGGCTATCTGCCGGAGGACGAGCGCACCATCCTCCAGACGCCCGAACTGCGCCAGATCTACAACCACGCGCGTCTCGTCTCCGGGCCCGGCGGTGTCGCCGAGGGCCGCTTCTTGCCGCGCCTGATCCAGCGGGTGGTTCTGCAGTTCCAGACCAGCCGCTCGATCGACCAGGCGAACTCCCTCCTGAACTCCAGCCTGGAGCTCTGCCTGCACGAGATCGACCTGCGCTACAACATGGTCCGCTACGTGGTCTGGGTGATCCCGACCCTCGGCTTCATCGGCACCGTCGTCGGCATCTCCCTCGCCCTGGCCTACGCCGGCTCGGTCGACCTCCAGGACCCGACCCTGCTCGCCGAGCTGACCAAGCGCCTCGGCGTGGCCTTCAACACCACCCTGCTCGCGCTCTTCATGTCGGCGATCCTGGTCCTGGTCCAGCATGTCGTGCAGGCGCACGAGGAGCGCGCCCTGAACCTGGCCGGCCAGTACTGTCTCGACAATCTGATCAACCGCCTCTACGAGGAGTGATCGGCGATGCACTCGCGCCAGAGGCGGAACCTCGAGGTCATCAGCATTTCGGCGCTGGACCTCTTCGCCTCGGCCCTCGGCGTCTTCATCCTGATGTCGGTCGTCCTGTTCCCCTACTACCTCCGCCAGCCCTCGACGGAGCAGGAGTTGCAGGGCGCGCGCGCCAATCAGGCCGCGTCGGGGGTCTCGCTCTCCGAAGCGCGCCAGGTCGCGGAGGACGCCCAGGACGCCATGGCCGAGGCCGAGGCCCGGCGCAGCAAGGCGCGTGACGAGCTGCAGCGCGCCGAAGCTTCCCTGGCCGAGGCCGAGCAGGTGAGACTGGTTGCCGCCCGCCGGGTCAAGAAGGAGCCGGAGAAGAAGGCCGCCGACGACACAGAGAAAGGGCGGCTCAATATCGGCGACCTGGACATCGTCTTCGTGGTGGACACCACCAGCAGCATGAAGCGGGAGATCGCGGATGTTCAGGCGAGCCTCCTCGGGATCATCCGGGTGCTGCACCGCCTGGCGCCCAGTCTCAACGTCGGCTTCGTCGCCTATCGGGATCGGAGCGACGCCTACCTGACGCGCACCTTCCAGCTCGCTCCCATGACCGGCAACAATCTCAGGCGGATCCAGGCCTTCGTCGAGCGCCTGAGGGCGTCCGGCGGCGGCGACGTGCCGGAGGCCGTCGACAAGGCGCTCGGCGTGGCCAAGAACATGCCCTGGCGGTCGACCGCCCTCGGCTGGATCATCGTGGTCGGCGATGCCCCGGCGCACGCCGGCGCCCAGAGCCGGACCTTCGACATGGCCCGGAACTTCCACGCCTACGCGCCTGCCGGCGTGGTTCAGCGCCGGATCTCGGCGATCTTCACAGGCAACGAAAGGCGGCGGAGCAGCCGGAGGTTCTTTCAGCAGCTGGCCAAGTCCGGCGGCGGCGACTACGTCAACCACCGGGGCCGCATCATCGAGAGCGTCCTTTTGTCGATCCTGACCCAAGAGCCCTCGTCGTCGTGATGTTGTTCCAAGGGCGGAGGATATGAGCGACTATCACAATCGTCTGAATTCGGACCTCGAGACCGGCTGGTGCCTCGAGGGCAGCGACGGGGAGGACAAGAAGGTTCGCCTCTTGATCGGCGACACCCAACTCGGCCGCGCGACCCTGGGCCTGACCCTCGGCCGCCACGGCGCGCTCTGCGACCTGGTGGTCGAGGATCCCACGGTTTCGCGCCGGCATCTGCGGATCGGCCGGGGCAGCGAGGGGCTCTTCGCGGAGGACACCAATTCCCTGAACGGCACCCTGCTCGACGGCGCCAGGTTGCGCCCCTTCGAGCCGGTCAAGCTCTACGAGGGCGCCCAGCTCACGCTCGGCGCCACGGTCTTGACCTTGAGCCGGGTCGCCGAACCGGCCTTCGCCTAGACCGGAGGGCGCGCCGTGCAGCGGCCGTCGCGCGAGACCTCGATCTTCAACATGTCGGCGCTCGACCTGCTGGCCATGGCGACCGGCACCTTCGTGCTGATCGTGGTGATTCTGCTGCCCTACTACCGCAAGGAGTTCGACGCCCACGCCGAGATCCTCGACCTGAAGGCCGCGACCGAGACCCAAAGCGCGGAGGCCGAGGATATCTTGCAGGCCGCGGTTGCCGAGGCCCGAGCCGCCGCGCAGATGAAGTCCGAGGCCGAGCAAATGCGCAACGCCGCGGCCGAGGCCCGGGCCGCCGCCGCCTCGCTGCGCCAGGAGGCGGACCAGCTCGACGCGCAGGGCGGCAAGACGGAAAAGAAGGCGGAGAAAAAGAACGCCACCCTGGTTCCCAAGACCATCGAGAAGCTGGACCTGATCATCGTCATCGACACCACCTCCAGCATGGTGGAGACCTTGAAGGACCTGCGCCTTTCGATCCACGGCCTGATCCGGATCCTCGAGCGCCTGGTGCCGTCCCTGCGGATCGGCGTCGTCGCCTACCGGGATCACGATTTTGGTACCTGGGTCACGCGCAGCCTGCAGCCGACCTCCACCGAGCGCCAGCCGAAGGAGATCTACGATTTCGTCGGCCGCCTGAAGCACGCGGCCCGAGGCGGTCCGACCCCGCGCGAGGCCGTCCATGCCGGTCTCAACCGCGCCGTTTCAATGTCGCTGCGGCAAGACGCACAGCAGACCATCATTCTGGTCGGCGACGCCGGCCCGCATAAGGAAAAGGAGAGGTCCACCCTGCTGCTGGTGAAGCGCTTCGCCGAAGGCGGCCCCAACCGCAACGTCAGCGCGCACTTCGTGGAAACCCGCTCCTACCGGTCCTTCGGCACCAACGATAGGAACTACTTCAAGAAGCTGGCCGAGGTGGGCCGCGGGGAGTTCAGCGACCAGCGAGGCAGCATGATCGAGAAAGTGCTGCTGGCCGTCTTGAAGGAATAGCGCCACTCGGCCTCAGTTGCGCCTTGGTAAGAACGCCTTGGCTGGCCATGTGGAAGCCATGACAAAGGCCGACTGCCTCCTCGGCGCCGGCCTTCACACCATCGGCACTGACCTGAACGGGTATTGGCCGACCCGCCTCAGCCAAAGCCCCTTTCGGTTACCCCGTCAGGAAAGCGGACTCGCCGCCGAACCCGAAAGGTCGAGGCAAGATCCTTCAGTAGGTATCCGACCCGTCGCCGGTTCCCGGTTGCTGGCCGCTGCCCCCGGAGGCCCGTGGCGTGGTGTCCGCAGGCGTGTCGGAGTCGACCAAACTGCCCGGCGGCTTCTGGCCGGGCGGCAGCGTGTCCGGGTTGATCCAGGTTCCCGAAGCCCCGGGCGCCGTAGATCCGAGGTTCTGCGGCAAAGGGATGATCCGGGTGTAGGTATCCCCGTACTGCACCAGGACCGGCGCACCATCCTTGATCGGCTCCTCCTGATCCCCGCGGTTCTGCACCAGGGTGACGACCCGTCCGTCATCCATGCGGACGACGTACTCATAGCCATCCCGGTCGTTGAAGGTGCTCTCGGCCAGGTAGCCGGCGCCCGCGCCGACCAGGGCGCCGAGCACGGTGATCGGACCGCTGCCTCCGGTCAGGCCATAGCCGGTCGCACCGCCGGCCGCACCGCCCGCGAGTGCCCCGACCGGGCCGGTGCTGCCCTCGATCTCGACCTCGCGCGACGAGAGGACGGTCCCCTCGGCGGTCGAGAGAACCTTACCGACGTCCTCCGCATCGTAGGTGTCGGACGACGACGTGCCGCAAGCGCCGAGGAACATCGGAACGAGTAGAACTGCGAAAAGCCGTCGCATGGCCTCTCTTCCCCATCTAGATTTAGTCTCACTAACTATAGTGCCGCCCGCAGCGCCCCACCAGTGCGGTGGTGCGCTTTGTTCAAGCGATCTCACCCCAAGCCATAATCCTAAAGATATTAACATGTTCTGTGAAGAAATTCATTTATTTTCTCAATAACGGTCCCAGACTGCTCACGCGCGATTGAACTTGGTCACGGGTCTCGAGGCCCAAGCTGCCCGAGGCGCCGGGCGCCATCATCGGCCGGATCCTGCCCTCGACCCAATTCTCCCTTGCCTGGCAGGGCGATCCTCCGCAAGCTTGCGCAGGGAGGCAGCGATGAAGGTCCTGGTGCTCGGCGCCGCCGCCGGTGGCGGCTTTCCTCAATGGAACTGCAACAGCGCGCTTTGCCGACGGGTCCGCGAGGGCGATCCCGCGGCCAAGCCGCGCAGCCAGTCCTCGATCGCGGTCTCGGCAGACGGCGAGCGCTGGGCGGTGTTCAACGCCTCGCCCGACCTGCGCCAGCAGTTCAACGACAATAGGGCGCTTCACCCCAGGGAGGGCCTCAGACACACGCCCTTGGGCGCGGTCGTCCTGACCAACGCCGACGTCGACCACGTCGCGGGCCTTCTGACCCTGCGCGAGCGGCAGGCCTTTGCACTCTACGCCAGCCGGCGGGTGCAGGACGCCCTGGCCGCAAACCCGATCTTCAACGTGCTGCATCCCGACTACGTGGCGCGGCGGGCTTTGGAACTCGGCCAGGCCACGCGGATTCGGGACGGTGCCGGCGACGACCTCGGGTTGCTGGTGACGCCCTTCGCGGTTCCCGGCAAGGTGGCGCTCTACCTGGAAGACGAGGCGGCCGGTCCGGACTTCGGCACGCAGGAGGGCGACACCATCGGCCTGAAGATCGAAGCCAGCGGGGGAGAGACCGGCTTCTACTACATCCCCGGCTGCGCCGCCGTCGACGGCCCCTTGGCGGAACGGCTTCAAGGCGCGCCGCTGGTCCTGTTCGACGGCACGCTCTACCGCGACGACGAGATGGTCGACGCCGGCCTCGGCAGCAAGACCGGCAGGCGGATGGGCCACATCAGCATCTCCGGGCCCGAGGGCTCGCTCGCCGCCTTCGACGGCCTCGGGGTCCGGCGCCGCATCTACATTCACATCAACAACAGCAACCCGGTGCTGCTCGAGGACTCAGAGGAGCGCCGGGCCGTGGAGGCCGCGGGTTGGGAGGTGGCCTACGATGGACAGGAGATCGAGCTGTGAGTGACCTGCTCAGCCCCGCGCAGTTGGAGGCCCGGCTGCGCGAGATCGGCGCGACCCGCTATCACAACCTGCACCCCTTCCATAAGCTTCTGCACGCTGGCGAGCTGAGCAAGGGCCAGGTCCAGGCCTGGGCGCTCAACCGCTACTGCTACCAGGCGACCATCCCGGTCAAGGACGCGACCCTGATCGCCCGGCTGGAGGATCCCGAGCTTCGGCGGATCTGGCGCCAGCGCCTGGTCGACCACGACGGGGACGAGCCCGGGACCGGCGGCATCGCCCGCTGGCTGGCCCTCGCCGAAGGCCTGGGCCTCGACGTCGGCTACGTCAAGTCGCAGGACGGCGCCCTCCCCGCCACCCGTTTCGCGGTCCGGGCCTACGTCGCCTTCGTGCGCGAGCGCAGCATCCTGGAGGCCATCGCCTCCTCCCTCACCGAACTCTTCTCGCCGACCATCATCGCCGAGCGGGTCTCCGGCATGCTCGCCGGCTACGACTTTGTCAGCGAGGAGACCCTCGCCTACTTCAACGCCCGCCTGACCCAGGCCCCGCGGGACGCGGATTTCGCCCTGGCCTATGTGTTGGAGCGGGCCCGCTCGCCGGACCAGCAACGCGCTGCGATCCGCGCCCTGGAGTTCAAATGCAGCGTGCTCTGGGCCCAGCTCGACGCGCTCTATCACGCCTACGTTGCGCCGGGGCACGTGCCGCCGGGCGCCTTCCAGCCCGACGAGGTTTGACCCGGGTCAGTCCAGGTTGCGCGCCGGACAGGTGCCGGCGTCGAGCTCCCGCAGCGGATGATCAGCGACGAACGGCGGCGAGCGGATCAGAAATTCGGCCAACGCGCGTCCCGACTTGCCTGTCGCCCGGTCCGGGTCTCAAAGGAAGCGAGTGACAAGCGGTCGTGCAGCGCCGTCGAGGCACCGCGACGGCCGTCAGGGCTTGGGCTCGAAGGAGAACTGCTGGCCGCCGACGCTGGCCTCGAACATCAAGCCGCCGCTCGCCAGGGTGAAGACCGCGATGCCGCCGGCGAAGTCCAGGGCGTTCGAGGCGCTGCTGTCCAGAGCCACCGCCGAGACGTCGGCCGCGAACTCGAAGTTGCCGGCCTTGAAGCGCTCCAGCGCCTCCTTGTCCTTGAAGAAGACGATCTCCCTGAAGGTCTGGCCGCCGGCCTGCAGCCCGAAGGTGAACTGCGTGATGGAACTGGCGCCGATCACCTCGCCCTGCTCGTAGACCGTGCCGTCGCCGTGGGCCCCGCCGAAAACCAGCCCGCCCTTGGTCACCTTGGGAAACACCGCATAGCCGTAGGAGCGCGCGAAGAAGACCTCGAGACGGGGATTGGCCTCCTTGAAGGCGACGACGGCCTCCTGCGCCAGCTTCTGCGATTCGGGGTCCCAGCCGGCGGCAGCAGGGCCGCTCCAAACCCCTATGACCAGACAAAGCCCGATGACGCTTCTTGAGACAAAGCGGATCATGGTTCAGCACCCCATTGGAATCGATAGCCAGCCTGCCGTTTCGGCGCGAGACTATCAGACCCGGAGCCCCGCTGCCTAGCCAAGGGTCGGGCGCAGCGCCCGAAAATGCAAGCAAATCCGGGGGATTCCTGCATCGCTTCCTTGTCACATCAATCCCACAAGTCAGTCACAGGCCAGCCCGTATCCTCGCGCGCGATGGAGATGGAGGTGGTCTCGCCGAAAAGAAGCCAACCGCCGAGTTGGTTGAATAACAAAGATCTAGCGCTTGCGGATTTGGTGGGATCTAAACCATGAAACCTTTGAACCGAAGCTTCTTGCCGTGGCTCGGCGCGCTCTTGCTTGTCGGCTGCGGCGTTCAACTCGAAGTCGCCGAAGAGGCCGAGCCGAAGGGCACGGACTTCAACAAGAGCCTTTACGAAGGCTATTTGGAGCTCTCCCGGGCGGAGTACCAGGAGGGCGACTACCGCGACTCCGACACTTTCGCCGAGCGGGCAATCATCGCCGCGGACGGCGCCGCACCGCCGCCGGAGGCGGTCGACGCCAGGGACATTCCCTCCGACAAGGTGAGCCTGCTCGCCGAGGCGCGGGACCGGCTCCTGGCCCTGCTTGACGAAGGCGGGATCGAGCGCCTGCCGCAGCAGGCCGCGGAAGCACAGATCAAGTTCGAATGCTGGATGCAGGAGCAAGAGGAAGACCGCCAGCCTGACGACATCGCCGCCTGCCGGACGGACTTCTTCGACGCGATGGCCTACCTCGAGACCGAGCTTGCACCCAAGGCGGTGGCCGCCGCCGAGACCCCGGCGCCGGCCGCGAAGATCGAGGCGGTCCCCGTGCCCCGGGCCAAGACGGCGGACGAGGCGCCCGCGGCCTTGAAGCCGGTTCCGGATTCCTTCGTGGTCTATTTCGACTTCGATCAGTCGAAGCTCTCCCAGGAGTCCATTGCGGTGCTGATGGAAGTCGTGCTCGCCGCCTCCAAGAAGGAAGGCAGCGTGATCACAGCGCTGGGACATACGGACTCTGCCGGCAAGCAGGACTACAACCAGGCTTTGGCCCGCAAGCGGGTGGAAGCGGTCACGAAGTTCCTGATCGAGAGCGGCGTCGACAAGACGCGGATCAAGGCAGAGGCCCTCGGTCCTGCAAAACCCGCGGTGGCTGCGCCCGACGGTCAGCCCGAACCGAAGAACCGCCGGGTCGAGATCAAGTTCGCAGCCAAGGAGCCGGTGGTCAGCGCAAATTGAGTTGGGCGCGTCGCCGCCCGTCCCTTCCTCATCGCCGAAGCCGTGCCCGAGGCGGCCGGCTTCGGCGACCACCGGAGATTGCCCAATAATCGGGCAGACTCGTGCATGGCGCTAAATTGAGGTGCCGGCGGGGTATGACTCCGGCCCGGGCAGTGTTACTCTTGTGAACATCGTAGCGCTGGCGGGCACGAGGAGGAGGTCGCTTTGCGCCGGGCCCAGATCTCAGTCGTTACCCTGCTCTATTTCCTGGCGGCCTGCGGCAGCCCGACCAAGGATGTCTACAACGTCAGCGAGGTCGGTCAGCTCCAAGAGGTCATGGAAGGCCGCGTCCAGGACTCGCGTTTTGTCGACATCGACGCCAAGGATTCAGGCTCGGGAACGATGATCGGCGGCCTTGCCGGCGGAATCGGCACCCTGGTCAGCGTTGGCGGGGGTTTCGGTCTGGTCGCCTTCCTTCTCGGCAGCGCGGTCGGGGCCGTGGTGGGCTACGTGGTCGAAGACGTGGCGACCGACCGCGACGGCGTCGAGTATATTCTGACCCTCGATGACGGGCGGACCGTCACGGTGATCCAGAACCGGGGCGACGAGGAAGAGCCCTTGCCGCCGGGCACCGAAGTCTTCCTCCAGTTCGGCAGCAACTACACGCGAGTCATCGAGCGTCCCAAGACCCTGCCCGAGCCCTGGACCGACCCGGACGCCTGGGTCAATCCCGATGAGCTGCCGCCGGGCATTGATGCCGCGCCGGCATCCAGGGGGCCCAAGCCGGCCTCCCCGCCACAAGGGTTGAAGTAGCCGGGCTCGCCACCATCCTGCGTGCCGGGTTGTTCCGCTGCATTCTGCCGCCTGCGAAAAACTTGCCGAGCAACTCCGCGGCCGGAGTCCTGATGCGACGACGAGGTTTCGCTGAGATCGTCCTGCATCGGCGCTGAGCCCTGTGGCTTTTACCACAGTTTTTCTTCCGGTCTTTTGTGGTAAACCAGGGCGCCGGAAAGACTGGGGGGCTGGCTCTCATGAACTACGACGACGTTCTGACCGCGCTGGCACTGTTCAGCGGCTCCTTTGCGTTATCCTTTCTGCTGGTGAAGTCGGTGCGCGCGATCGCCGGCATGTAGCGCCCGGCAGGCCGCTCAGCTTCCGGTCTTCGCCTGATAGGCCTCGATGGCCCTCTTGAGCTTGTCGTACTCCTCGCAGCCGAACAGGCAGGCGCCGTCGAGGACGATCAGGCGCTCCTTCGCCTTGTCCAGGTCGCCGAGCCGCAGGTAGAGCTCTCCCAACTCCTCGTTGGCGCCGCGATGCCAGGGATCGATCGTCAGGGCCTTCTTGTAGTAGGCCAGGGCGCGCTCCTTCTGGTTCAGCTCCCGATGGCAGTAGCCGAGGTCCATGAAGGCGTCGGCGTTCCGCGGCTCTTGCGCGACGACTTGAACCAGGAGTTCGATCGCGGCGACGTAGTTCTTCTTGTCGAGCTCTTTTCGCGCCGCTTCGTGGTCCGGCGGCGACAGGGAAGGGATTTCCTCGCCACCGTTGCCGGCCTCGACCGTCGTGGCGAGCAAGCTCGCAGCAAGCATCAAGGCGACGGCCAGGATCGAAAGGGTACGCATCGCTGATCGTCTCCATCGGACGTCGTGTTCCGCTTGAAGCTACCTGCATCAACACCGAAAGCGCCAATCCCTTCCGAGCAGTTTCTTTCGGCGGCTTCGCAAGACCCGGTCCCAAGCGAGTGATTCATAAGCTGCATGAGCCGGCACGCGTGCTATCCTCGGGCTCGGTTCGATCCCTGCGCAGGAACGGGCGATGCGGGATGCAGACTAGCATGGCAAGGCTGTTGCGGGCGATCTGCGCGGTGGCGGCAGCGACGCAGCTTGTCGCCTGCGCGAACCCGCCGCAGGCGCCGTCCGGCTACGAGTCCGACTTCGAGGACTACCTGGAGCGGCCGCACGCCCGGGCCTTCGCGCTCGCCGCGGCCAAGGGCAACATCGGCCCCGCCTTCGGGATGGCCTCGGCAGAGACCGCCGTGCTCGACGCCATCGACCGGGCTCTGGCCCGCTGCCAGGAGGTCCAGAACCGCTTCGACGAGCCCCTGCCCTGCCGGCTCTGGTTCATCGGGGACATCGACGTGCACGACATGACGCCCGAGCAGCTGCAAGCCGCCATCGCCGTCTATCGAGAGAACCCGGGCGCAACCAACGACGACCTTTGACCCCCCGTCGGGCGTAAAGGCCGCCGCGGCATCGCGCGCTTGCCCCTTTTCGGCTCTCGACGGGCTTGCTACCTAGTCCCCTCCCAGCGGATGGGTGGCCGAGCGGTTGAAGGCACCGGTCTTGAAAACCGGCAGGGGTTAACAGCTCCTCGTGGGTTCGAATCCCACCCCATCCGCCAAGGCCCCTCCGGAACGCCCGGAAAAAAGCCAAGGTCGGCAGCGCCTCGCTGCCGCCGCTAACCCGGCCGGTGCGCCAGGACCTTGCCCGGGACCAGCGGCATCCGGCCTTCGGTGCCGGGCGTCAACCAGTGGAACATCAGGGTCGAGGTGTTCTTGCGCTCGAAATAGCGGATCGTGATCGGATACCACCCCGGGGTCTCGACCTCGACGCTGCCGATATCCGAGAAACGGTCGGCGTGCACGTCCGGGTCCTCGACCACCATCTGGCCGTCGATCTCGAGCCGCACCCCGTCGTTCGATTCGAAGGCAAAGGAGTACTTGCCGGGCGTATCGAGCAGGATATAGCCGGTCATCTTTGCGCCCACGCCGTCGTCGGAATTGCTGGTCAGCACCTTGCCCTGACCGACCCGGCTCTTCAGCTCGAGGATTGGCTCGCCCGGCGTGCCGTCCCTGTACTCTTCCCATTCGACGAGCTCCCGAATGTGACGGAAGTAGTGGCCGTAATAGACCACCGCGAGCCCTGGTTTCAGCTCTTCGGGCGCCGGTTGCGGATCCGCCGGGCTGATCGATGCGGCCTGGGCCGCCGCCGTGCCGAGGGTCACGAAGAGAACGGCCGCTGCCGGCCACCTCACGAGGTTTCTCATGTCAGTCCGGTCCTCTTTGACTCGTTACAACCTGAATGCAGTCGCTCTTCCGGAAGTCCCCCGCACGGACAGTCCATCCGGTCGGCCTCGGGGCAGAATAACGCGCTCGGCCGGCCCCGAGAAGTGAAGAGGCCGCGCCAAGGGTAGAGGGCTTCCGATGCCGGGCGCCACCCGACTTGGCTCGGGCCTGGCTCCCCCTCCCGTCCCCGAACGGCCGGGCATGCCCAGGGCGCGCTCCGCCCGGCCGCGGGCTTCACTCCCGGGGCCAGTCCCCCTCGGGCAGGACGCCCAGCGCCTTCGCCGTGTCGATCAGGCTGTGCTCGTCGAGCAGGGCCCCGGCGCCGAGCTGGCGGAGCTTGGCATCGCTCTTGGCCTGGCGCCGCTCGAGCGACTTGGCGGCCAGCCGCTCGCCCACGGCCGCCTTGGCCGCGGCGTCGAGCGCCTTGCCTTCCCGCTCGATCGCCCGCCGGAGCTCTGCGTCGTCCCAGGTCCGGTAGGCCTCGAGCACCCTGCGCTCGCCTTCAAGGGCCGCCAGCGCGGCGCGGAGCTGCCGGGCGCGCGACCGGAGCCAACGCTTGCGGCTCTGCAGGGCCCCCCGCTCGATCCGAGCCTCCCAGGCCAGCTCGCCGTCCCGACCTCCGTCCAGCGATGCCGCAGCCCGCGCGACGGATTTCGCGTCGGCTTCGATAACCCGGCAGAGCTCTTCGAGCCTGGCCGTGACGGCAACCACGCGGGCCAGGGCTTGATCCGCGCTCTCGGCGCCGTGCAGGTTGGCGAGGGTTCGCTGCCGCGGCCGGCCCCGGTCGTCCCGGAAGCTCTCCATCAGGGTGGTGACCAGGGTCCCGCCGGCTGTCGTTCTGCGTCTGACGAAGGCCATGGCAGCTCCGCCCGGAAACGTTGTAGTGACTTGGAAGCATATTTTATGCGTCACTACAAGCGCCGCGAGTGCACAGGCCCCTTCAACGCGGCGAGAAGGCCCGTAGGATGGAAGTTCCACGTCCTGTCGCCCGCTCAGGGCGACGTCGGAGCGGCGGGCGGTGCCGGCACCGCGTCACGCTTGCGCAGCTGGCTTTCGCGATAGGCGATGTAGCTGGTGCTGATCACGATGATCGCGCCGCCGAGCCAGATGAAGGCGTCCGGCAGCTCCGCGAAGAGGAGGTACCCGAGGATCGTCACCCAGATCAGCTTCAGGAAGTCGAAGGGCATGACCGCACCGGGCTCCGCTTCCTTCAGGGACTGGGCCAGGGCGAGCTGCGCCAGGGTGCCGAGGATGCCGATGACCAGCAGCCAGGCAAGGGCCGCCAGCGACGGCGTGCGCCAGACCAAAAGCGCGGGCAGGAAGGACAGTAGCGCCAGGAGGACGTTCATGTAGGCGGTGATTGTCAGGCTCGACTCGCTCCGACCCAGGACCCGAATGACGATCATGGTCGCCGCCCAGAGCACGGCCGCGACCAGGGTCAGGACGGAGCCGAGGTCGATGCCCTGGAGCCCCGGGCGCAGGATCACAACGGTGCCGAGAAAGCCGAGCAGGATCGCGGTCCAGCGCCGGAGGTGAACCCGCTCGCGCAGCAAGACGACACTCAGGACCGCAGCGAAGATCGGCGCCGTGAAGGCCAGGGCGGTGACCTGAGCGATCGGGGTCAGGGTGAGCGCGGTGAAGAAGGACAGCATGGCGGCCACATTGAGCAGCGCCCTGAGACCGTGCAGGCCCAGGCGGCGCGTACGGAACACGGCCAACCCGGTCGTCAGCATCAGTGGCAAGAAGACCACCAACCCGAAGGCGTTGCGGAAGAAGGCGATCTGGAAGGGATGCAGCTCGGCCGAGACGTAGCGGACGAGAACGTGCATGGCGGCGAAGCCGACGGTCGAGGCCACCATCAAGAGGATGCCACGGCTGGTCGGCGTAAGAGCCGCCCAGCTCCCGCCAGCGGCGGGCGCCGTCTCTCCCGGCGCTGTGGTCCCGCTCTCGCCCTCCGGCCGCTGACCGTCCAAGCGCCGCCCCCCCGCCTTGATCCCATCAAGGACTTACCATAGAAGCGCCACACTGCCCTCCCAGATAATCGCTTCAAGGAGCGCGCATGACCGCTTTCGTCGCCTACGTCCCGATCTACAAGACAAGGCTGGGCTCACCGTCCAAAGGCCTGATGAAAAGGCGTTTCCAGGTTCGCGACTTCGTCTGCGATCGGGGCCGCCTGCTGGCCGAGTTCCTGGACGCGACCCGGCTCGGGACGCCGGAAAGCGTGGTCCTGCGCGAGGCCAGGCGCTTTGCCCGGGAGCACGAAGCGGTGCTCCTAATCGCCGCCGGCGGCCCGCTGCGGGTCGAGGCCTCTGCCGTCGGGCAGAGCCTGCCGGCTCAGGCGGACGGCGGGCCCTTGAGCTCGACCGTGTTGCCGTCCGGGTCCTCGATGTAGAGCGAAGGCCCGCTGCCCTCCGCTCCGTAGCGGGAGGCGACTTCGCCGACCGCGACCCCGTGGCCCTCCAGGTGGCGGCGTAAGGCCGCTTCGTCGAAGGGGTCGATGCGCAGGGCGAAGTGGTCCATGTTGCCCGTCCCGGCGTCAGGCGAGGACTCCGCGAGGATCAGGTCGATGAGGGACTCGCCCGCACGCAGCTGCACGAGCGATATGCTTTCGACGCGCCGTTCCTCGCGGCAGCCGAGCACGTCTTGGTAAAAGGCGATCGCGCGGTCGAGGTCGGCGACCCGCAGGACAACGTGGTCCAGGCGCCGGATGGAAAAGGCCATGGAGCGATCCTTCCAGGTGTGTCCGCCAAGCCCAGGATATCAGGATCCACTCCGGGAACTTCAACGACTCGTCACGGCAATAGAAAGCTCAAGGCTTCCTCCGCCGCGGCCAGGTGGTAGCCGACCTCTCCGGCGAACCAGAGCAGATCGAGCGAGGAGCTTGCGGCCAGGGAGTCCCAGCCGAGCTTCGCAACCAGCACCAGGAGGAGTGCCGAGAGCAGCCCCAGCTCGCCCAGCGGCCCCGGACGCCAGCGCCGTCGCTTGCCCTTCGAGGGCCCCTGTCGCCGTTTCCTGCTCATCGCCGGCCTCCGCCATCTCCTTCCGGACATGGTGTCCGACTGTGACGAAGCGAAGGCAGGACGGCGGCAAGCCCCGGGCGCGGCCGTTCTTTAGTGGCGATGCTCCGCACCATCCGTCGGCTCGGGGGCTGGCCCGGCCGGTTCCGGCTCGCCGGATAGGAAGACCACGACGCCGGGATGCAGGGGCAGGGCGGCGCCAGGTCCGGGATCCTCCGCACCGAGCGCTTCGGCCACACGGTAGGCGTGGGCCGCCGGAAAGGCCGCCCGGGCGACCAGCAGATGGTCCCCAGCCAGAACCTGCAGCAGGCGCAGGTCGATCGGGCCGTAGCCCTTGGACGCCCCCTCCCCGGTCCGCATATCCCGGGCGGTCTCGGCATCGACCACCGCAAGGTCCATCTGCCCGGTGCTGAGCAGGCTGGCCATGCGCTCCGCGCTGGCCGCCCGGCTGGGCCTCGCCCGGCTCTCCGGCAGGACCGCCGCCAGACGCTCGGCCAGGCCGCGGCACTTCGCATAGCCCTCTGGGTCCCGTTTGCTGGCCAGGATCATCAGGTGCCGCTTGCGATAGACGACCCACTGCCGGTAGGGCGTGTGAGCCGGCAGCAGCCCGGCGGCCGCAACGAGCAGGGCCGCGCGCCCCGCGACGCCCAGGAATCGGCGCCGTTCCATGGCCTTACTCCCCTTCGAAGACATCGAGGTTGAGGATCGCCGTGACCACGTAGTTGGGCACGTCGACCACCTGGCCGACCCGCAGGTCGACCGCCACGCTGGCCAGGATGTAGGCCTGCTCTCGGGTCAGGTTGTGCTCCTCGACCATGTAATCGATCATCTGGATCAGGGCGTCGCGCGCAGCCAGGGTCAGGCTCTCGGAAAGGTTCTCCAGGTCGGCGATCTTCTGGGAGTCGAGGTAGGTGTCGTAGACTGGGATCGTGCCCTTGTCCTTCAGCGGCAGGCCGACGGTGGCGTAGAAGTTCGACGGCATGGTCGCCTTGAGCTCCGCGCCGCCCTCGAAATGCGGCTGGCTGACATCCTCGGCCAGGTCCTCCAGCACCTCGGTGACCACGGTCACCCTGGCGCCCATCTCGATCGCCGTGCCCGAGACCTCGCCGTCGCCCTGGGCGTAGTGCACGTCGCCGACGAAGAGGCCGCAGCCGTCGACGAAGCAGGGCAGCAGCAGGGTCGTGCCGACCTGCATCTGCTTGACGTCCATGTTGCCACCGTTCTCGCGCGGCGGGATGGTGCGCAGGCACTTGTCCTTGTGGCTGCCCTCGGCGCCGCAGAGCGCCGCAGGCAGAGCGCCGGCCGGCAAGGGCATCAGAGCGATGCCGCCGGCCTCGGCCAGGGCGCCCTCACGGGCCAGCCAGGCCTCGACCTCCGACTCGCCCGGCAGCACGCCGACCGAGCCCATGAAGCCCTGGAAGGGCACCGCCACGCCTGGCATCTGGTCCGAGACTGCCTTCAGGCGACTGGTCTTCCAGTTGACGATGTAGGGGTCGGGGTAGAGGTCCCGCAGGAAGCCGAAGCCCGGCACGATCACGGTGTAGCCGTACTGGTCCGGCTCTATGTCGACCAGGGTCACGGCGAGGACGTCGCCGCGCTCGGCGCCCTCGATGAAGACCGGCCCGGTCATGGGATGCACCAGGGACAGGTCCAGGGCCGTGACGTCCTCGACCGTGGAGTCCAGGTCGAGGTCGCTGTCCAGGGCATCGCGGGTCTCGAACACGATGTAGTCGCCCGCCTCGGCCCGCGCTGCTGGCGGGATCGCCGGATGATAGCGGTTGAAGCACTTGGGATCGTCGGCGCAGTGAGCGCCGGTCTTCTCGACCACGACCCGGGTCTGCCAGGTCACGTCGCTGGTGTCGGCGACGGCGGCCGTGGACGAGGCGATCGTCACGGCAAAGGCCGCCAGGATGCCGGATAGCTTGAGATTGGACTGCATGTCTTCCTCCCCTGTTCCGGGCGCCGCGCATCGCGGGCCCGATCCTGGCCAAAGGCGCGTGCGCTCGCGCACAACGTCTCCGGTGGCACAGCGACGCCTTTCCAGGTTTCCTTGTGGTTCAAAGCTTAAGGCCAGGCCGTTCGGCTTCGCAAGGCGGACCCTGCGGTCGCGCGCCCGGCCGTTCCTGCATCCCTGCAGTTCGCGGCGGGACGAGCCCGGCAGACCGGCTCGGAGGTATTGAGATTCAATCGCTTGAGGAGCGGCCTTCGCTCGGCCGTCGAAGCCCTCAGGCGTCCGGCATCGCGATCGCACGGACGGGCGCGCCGTCGCTGTCCTCGATCTTGAGCGGCAGGCAGCAGAACCAGACGCGGTCCCGGTCGAGCGCCTGGGTGTTGACCAGGTACTCGATCAGCACCACGCCGTTGCGTAGCAGGACGTCGTGGGTGACCTGTTCCTCGATCGGCCGGACCTCGCCCTTCAGCAGCAGGCGGATCGGATAGTCCTGGGGGAAGTCGAAGCCGACCGCCCGCGGCTGCCGCTCGAGGAGCCACTCGGCGCCGTCGCGGGTGATGTAGGGCGCTTCGGTCCAGAACTCCGGGGTCTCAATAGAGCGCCGCGCGCCCCAGGCGGTCTTGAAGAGCGCGATATCGCCGGGCCGCAGGTGACCGGCGCGGGCCGCCAGCGCGGCCCCGTCCAGGGCCGTCTCCGGCGCGATGCCGGTGAAGTCCAAGACCGCCGCCTCGCCGATCGTGGTCTCCAGCGGGATGTCGCTGGTGGTCGGGCCGCCGGGCACCATGTGGCGCGGGCTGTCCATGTGGGTAAAGCCGTGGACCGTCCAGCCCAGGCGCGTGACCTGGAAGACGTCGCCCTTCTCCAGGTCGCCGCGGACACTCCGCTCGACCGGCCAGCGGAAGTGGTCAGCGATCGGCGTGCTGAGGTCTACGATTCGGGACATCGGCTAAGCTCCTGATATCCGTACAAAAGGTTCGTCCCTTGCCGGTCGGGTCACGAAAGGCTTCGTCCTGCCGCCGCCGCAGGGCCAGGAGGATCGAGTCCTCGGGCAAGGCCACGTCCGCGAGGGTGATCGTGGTCCCGGGCGCCAGGTCGCGTCGCAGTCTGGCCCCGGCCGCCAGGTAGTAGGGCAGCGGCGCCGAAGGGCCTAGGGGCGCTGCTGGAACCAGGCGGGGCGCCACGCCGGGCAGCGCATGGCGTTCGCCGAGCGCCAGGACCTGCCCCTCGGTCAAGGCTTCGGCGGTCACGCCGGCCAGGTCGACGCGCGGACGCGGCAAGGGTCCTCGTCTCCGCGGCTCGACCGTCTCCAGCAGGGAGATTGCCGCCTCGGCGCCGAGCAGATGCACCGGGTTGTGAACCATCAGGCGACGGCCGTCGCGGCTGACCGGCAGGCCCTTCGCCGCCAGCAGCGCGCCGAGCTCGGGGTCGCAATCGACGACCGCGAAGACCCCGCCCGCGAAGCCGAGCTCGTCGCGCCGGCGCAGGCAGACGAAGGCAGCGACGCGACCGGCGCACGCCAGGATGCCGCCGCCATCGGTCTCGCGAAAAACCTCGGGCAGCTCGCCCGGCCTGAGGAAGGGCGCGTGCATTTCGGGACGGTCGGGCGCCAGATCCGACCAGTTGGCGACGATCCCCAGCTCGCAGAGATCCGGCACGGTCTGCCGGATCGCACCGGCCAGGCAATCCGCCCGGCCGGACAGCGTTGCGGCCACCGCATCCGGGTCGAGCTCCCAGAAGCGCCTCAGGTTTGGGGTGTCTAGCCGCTGCCCCCTGCACTCGGCGGTGCCGAGACTGGGGTCCGCGACCACGTCGTGCTCGGTCGCCTTGCCGGCCGCCACGATTGGGAAGCCCAGGGTCCTGAGGTGCGCGCAGAGCTTGATCAGAAGGCTGGGCTGATCGCCGTCGACCAGGGTGTAGCTCCGGCCCGCTTCAGCCGCGAGGCGGGCCAGGATCGGCCCGACCACGATGTCGGTCTCCTTGGTGACCATGGCGACGTGTTGGCCCGCCCCGATGGCCGCCAGGGCGTGGCGGGCCCCGGCCTCGGGCTGGCCGGTCGCCTCGACCAGGAGGTCGACCGGCAGACCCGCCAGGGCGTCCGCGTCGTCGGTGATCAGGATCCGACCCGGCACAAGCTCGGCCCCGGTATCGCCGCCCGGACCGGCCCGGAGGATCTCGTCATCGTCGAAGCCCGCCGCCTTCGCCGTAGCTATCGCCCGCCCCGGATCAAGATCGCAGAGCACCTGGATCGACAGCCCTGCGAGCCTGCGCGACTGCGTAAGCAACGTACGGCCGAACGCGCCGGCGCCGACCAGGGCGGCGCGCAGGGGCGGGTTGGCCTCGTTGGTCGCCACGGCTGCGGATCCTCGAGGGTTTCGGCACTGCGTTCAAACGCGCCGGAGACTATAGATCGGGCGCGGCGCCGAAGTCACACCGGCGAGACCGGATCACGCCGCGGCGCCCCTGCCCGTTCCGTGGCCGCTTCGGCCCTGGGCCAGGCGCACCACGGTCATGAAGGCCCGGCGGGCCGGTTCGACCTCGGCCTTGTTCTGCCCGACGATGTCGAAGGCGGTGCCGTGGGCCGGCGTGGTGATGGGAAACGGCAGGCCGGCGAGGACCGAGACACCCATGTGGAAGCCGAGCAGCTTGATCGCGATCTGGCCCTGGTCGTGGTACATGCTGACCGCGCAGTCGTAGTGGCCGTCACGGACCTTGAGGTAGAGCGTGTCGGAGGGGAAAGGCCCCTCGCAGGCGATCTGAAGTTTCTGGGCCTGCTGCACCGCCGGGGCGATGATCTCGATCTCCTCGCGGCCGATGTTGCCGCCTTCGCCGGCGTGGGGATTGAGCGCCGCCACCGCGATTCGCGGCCGGTCGAAGCCTGCGGCCCGCAGGGTCTCGTCGGCCAGCTTGATCGAGGCCACGATCTCCGCCGTCGTGAGCTGGTAGGCGACCTCCTTCAGGGGGATGTGCGAAGTCACGCGGGCGTTCCACATGCCGTCGATGACGTTGAACTCGCTGACCCGCCCCCGGTGGCCGATCCGCGCCTTCGCCCACTGGGTCTCGTCCTCGACGCCGAGCCCCGCCCGGTGCAGGGCGTCCTTGTTGAAGGGCAGGAAGCAGAGGCCATCCGCCCGGCCCTCGGCGCAGAGATCGAGGGCCAGGCCGTAGCCGGCCAGCACGGCCTCGCCTGCGGCCTTAGAAACCTCGCCCGGCCGGAGCGTCTCGAAGCCCGCAATCGGCAGGTCGAGCAGGTTCGGCCTCTCGTCCGAGAAGTCCGCCTCGCCCGCCGCCGAGATCAGGCGCGGCTCCAGGGTCACACCGGCGACCTGGCAGCCGTTCTCTAAGACCCGCCGGTCCGAGATGACCAGGATGTTGGCCGCGGCGCGCAGCTCCTCGATGGCCAGCAGCTTGGCCAGCAGCTCGGGCCCGATGCCGGTCGCGTCACCCTGAAGCAGTGCAATGGTCGGTTTCATGATCCAGGCCTATCGGTAGAAGATCTCGACGAGAGTCATGGGAACGAAGGGGACATAGGTCACTAGAAGGAGCAACGCGAGCAGGACCAGAATGAAGGGGAGGTTGGCCTTGGTGGCGTCCCAGATCTCCGTCCTGGCGATGGTGCAGGCCGTGACCAGCACGCTGGCGACCGGGGGCGTCTGCTGGCCGATCGCCAGGTTGAGGGTCAGGATGATACCGAAGTGCACCGGGTCGATCCCGACCGCGTGGACCAGCGGCAGGACGATCGGCACGACCAGGATGATCGCTGCGGCGCCGTGCAGGAACATGCCCAGGACCAGCAACAGGACGTTGAGCATCAGCAGCACCAGGATCTTGCTGGTCGTGGCCTCGGTGATCGCCCGGGCCAGGCTCTGGGGCAGCTCGATCTCGGTCAGGTAGAGGCCGAGCACGGCGCTGGTCGCGACTAGCAGCATCACCACCGCGGTCTGGGTCACGCCCTCGACCAGCGCATGGTAGAACTGCCGCAGGTCGAGTTCCCGGTAGACGAAGGCACCGATGAGCAGGGCCGCCACCACGGCCAGCCCCGCCCCCTCGGTCGCGGTGACAACCCCGCCGAAGATGCCGCCCAGGATGATCACCGGCAACAGCAAGGCCCAGGCCGCGCCCTTGAAGGCGGCCCAGAGCCGCGCCAGCGAGAAGGCCTCCTCGCGCGGCAGGTCGTAGCGGACCGCCAGCCAGTGGCAGAGGCAGAGCATGGCGAAGCCGCCGAGCAAGCCGGGCACGATACCGGCGACGAAGAGCTGCACGATCGAGGTGTCGGCCAGAGCGCCGTAGAGGATCATCGGGATCGAGGGGGGAATGATGATCGCCAAAGAGGCCGAGGACGAGGTCACCGCCGCCGCCATGGTCGCCTTGTAGCGCCGTGCCTTCATCGCCGGGATCAGCACCGAGCCGATCGCGGCGACGTCGGCGACCGCCGAGCCGGAAATCTCAGCGAAGAACAGCGAGACCCCGACATTGACCATGGCCAGGCCGCCGCGGACGAAGCCGATGAGGGCCGAGACGAAGGCGATCAGCCGGCGCGAGATGCCGCCTGTGTTCATCAGGGCGCCGGCCAGGATGAACAGCGGGATGGCGATCAGCGGAAAGCTGGTCGCGCCGTCGAACATTGTCAGCGCCGCGTTGTAGAGGCCGAAGACCCCCTTGGAGGCCACCATGCCGACCAGTGCCACCGCGCAGATCGCCACCGCGATCGGCACGTTCAGCAGGATCAGGGCCAGGAGCCCGAGGAAGACCAGGAGGGCGGTCATGCCGCCGGGCCCCGCTGCGGCGCGTCGGCCCGCGCCCGCGCGATCTCCGTCTCGATCTCGACCGCGTCGGCGTCGCGCCCGCTCTGCAGGCGGCGCCAGGCCTCGGGGGTCGAGAGCCCCTGGGCCAGGACGAAGAGCAGGCAGCCGATCGGCACTACGGACTGGGTGAACTGAAGCGGGACCCAGTCGAGGGAGACCAGGGTCTCGCCGGCCATGACCCGGAGCACGTACCAGCCGGCGTAGGCGATCGATAGGAAGACCGCGTAGACCACCGCCTCCGCCAGAAGAAAGACCGGCACCCTGGCGCCGCGCGGCAATCCGAGCACCAACCCGGAGAAGCCCAGATGGCTGCGCCGCAGCGCCGCCAGCGCGGCACCATAGTAGGTCAGCCAGGCCAGCATCACCGAGGCGACCTCGTCGTACCAATGGAAGGACGAGTTGAAGACGTAGCGCGCCACCACCGCCGAGACCACGACCATCGCCAGGCTCACCAGCAAGGCGACCGTGATCGCCTCCAGCAGGCGATGCAGGACCGCCGCCGCGCGTTGCATCCCGCTCCTCCGGTCAGGCCGGCCAAAAAAACGGGGACGCCGCTAGGTTCGATTGCGGCGTCCCGTCAAGGTCGGCTCAGGGACTCTCCGCCAGGGCAAGCGCCTTGTCGATCAGCGCCTTGCCGCTGGGGACTTCACTCGAGAACTGGGCGTAGATCGGCTTGGAGGCCTCGACGAAGGCGGCGCGGTCGGCGACGTTCAGCTTCATCCCGGCACCGACCAGCTTGTCCTTCAGGCTCTGGTCGCCATCCGCACCCTTGCTGCGGGCCCAGAGCGCCATTTCCGCGGCCGTGTCCGTCAGCACCTCCTGGATATCGGGATCGAGCTGCGAGAAGGCCGCCTTGCCCGCGGTCGGATAAGCCGGGCTGTAGACGTGGCCGGTGACCGACAGATAGCTCTGCACCTCGGCGAACTTGGCCGACCAGATGTTGGTGTAGGGGTTCTCCTGGCCGTCGATCACGCCGGTCTGCAGGGCGACGAAGACCTCGGAGAAGGCCATCGGCGTCGGGTTGGCGCCCCAGGCCTCGAACATCTTGACCCGCCACTTCGACTTCGGCGTGCGCAGCTTGATCCCGTCCAGGTCCGCCGGGGTAGCGATCGGCCGCTTGTTGTTGGTGATGTGGCGGACCCCGTTCTCCCAGACCGCCAGCACCTGGTAGCCCTTGGCCTCCGCGGCCGGGGCGATCTCGGGCCAGAAGACGTCCTTCTCGATGCGCGCGACGTGGTCCCGGTCCTTGACCAGGAAGGGCATGTCGAAGAGCCCGAACTCGTCGGCTACTGAGGACATGATCGAGCTGGGCAGCGCGATGTGAACCGTGCCCAGCTTCAGCTTCTGCATCAGCTCCTTGTCCTTACCGAGCTGAGCGGAATCGAAGAGCTTCACCGTCGCCTTGCCGGCCAGCCGTTCGTTGGCGCGCTTGGTGAATTCGGCGGCGGTCATCTGCTGCAGCGAGCCGGTCTTGGCGCTGATCGCGAAGACGATCTCCTGCTCGGCGCGGGCCGAGCCGCCGAGATCTGCTAGGGCGATGGCAACGATGCCGAAAAGGGCGCCCGTCAAGGCGCGCCTGGTCATGAACATGGCTTCCTCCCGCTTCTCAGAGCCGGCCGTTCCGCCGGAGTCGACCGGCCTCTGTTCTTGTTTCTTGACCGGCGCACCGTCAGATTGCATACCAAAATTGCGACTGTCAACGATCGCACGCAGAGGCGCGGCTCCTTTTTCCTCTGTTTTCGAACATATTATGCAATTATCTTTTGGTCATGCAGGAGACCCTTCATCCTGTGAGGCAAGTCGGGCCTTTTGGTATGCTATTTTTTTGCTGAAGCCGGCCGCCAAGCTTTCGCCTTTCGCCGTGACCGGGATAGACTGCGCCATGGATCGTGATACCCAGCCTTCCGACAGCGAGCTCGATCAGGGGGCCGTGCTCGAAGCCGGCACCGCCACACCAAGGCACCACACCCGGGCCGAGACCGTGGCCGAGCGGCTGCGCGACATGATCGCCCAAAACGTGCTGCAGCCGGGGGCCCGGATTCGCGAGCGCCACATCGGCGAGGCGCTGCAGGTCTCGCGGACACCGATGCGCGAGGCGCTGCGCATTCTGGCGGCCGAGCGGCTGGTCGATCTGCTGCCCAACCGGGGCGCGGTCGTCTGCGACCCCAGCCCGCGGGAGATCCGCGACCTCCTGAGCGTCCTGGCGACCCTGGAGGCGCTCGCCGGCGAGCAGGCCGCGGCCGCCGCGACGGATGCAGAGATCGCCGAGATCCGCGCCCTGCACTTCGAGATGCTCGCCGCTTTCGAGCGTCAGGACCGCCTCGCCTACTTCAAGCTCAACCAGGCGATTCACCGAGCCATCGTCGCCGCCGCGCACAACGCGCCCCTGGCCGAGCTCCACGCCCAGCTCAACGCCCGGCTCTACCGGGTGCGCTACCAGTCGAACCTGAACAACGCGAAGTGGCACAGCGCCATCGAGGAGCACGAGCAGATCTTGGCCGCCCTCACCGCCCGCGAAAGCGAGGCCCTGGCCCGTATCCTCCGCGCCCACCTCGGCAGCACCTGGGCCAAGGTCAGCGAGACCCTGGAGACCGACGCCGGCACGCCGCGACCCTGACCGGAGAGGCTACGTCGCTCGGACTGTGGAGATCTACCAGACGCCGGCCATAGGGGCGTCGCGCTTTACTCTACACTGGGGCCGCCACCCGCGCCGGAAGCTCTAACCAGGCCTTAGCTGAACCATGTATGGCGTTGCGGCCAAAGGTGGACGGTAGCTCGGCAAGGCGCTGCGCTGATCGACCTGCCTGCCTACCTCAAGTCTTGGCCTCTGCTTTGTCCACGACTCGAGGATCAGTCTCACGGAGCCGCCACTCCAAGCCTGAGCGCGCGAGTTCGAAGAGCGCGGTGCTGCCATCGAAGCGGCCGGCGCGGATGGCCTCGGCCAGCCGGCGGCGCAAATCCGGCTTGTCGCCCGTCGCGGTGCCCAGGAGCCCCGCGATCGCGCCCGTCTCGTCCTCGGGCGCCGCGTTCTCCAGCTCGCGCTCGGCCATGCCCAGGGCCGAGAGCACCATCAGGGCCTCCAAGCGCCGCTCCCTGGGCAGGGTCGGCAGCAGGTCGTCCTTGAGGACCGCCCGGGCGATGCGCAGCAGGGCCGCGCCCGAGGTCTGGTGCCGCTTCATGAGGCCGCGCTCCAGCGTTCCGGCGGAGTCAGGCGCAGGATCTCCCAGGCCAGGGTCTCGGCCCGGCGTCCGGTCAGGGCGAGGTCGAGGGACTCCTCGGCGCCCGAGGCGTGGCGCTGGCCCTGCTGCAAGGCGATGACCGCCCAGCGCAGGTGGGCCATGACCTCCCAGTAGGCGACCGCCTCGTGGTCGATCTCGCGTCCCGAGACGCGCCGGTAGCCGCGGTAGAAGGCCTCGCGCGGCCCGATGCCCCCGGCCTCCAGCGCGTCGCGACCGAAACGCCAGCACTTGGCGCAGAACCAGCCGAGGTCGCTCATGGGGTCACCCCAGGCGCAGAACTCCCAGTCCAGGACCGCGGTCAGACGGCCTCCGTCGACCATGTAATTCCCGGTCCGAAAGTCCTGATGCACAAGGACAAGCTCCCTCTCGGGCGGGGCGTTGAGCTCGCACCAGCGCAAGCCCCATTCCAGGGCCGGGTCCCACCACTCCAGGGCGTCCAGGTGAGACCGGTAGGCCGCCACCGCGGCCAGGGCCGGGCTGCCCTCGGGCAGCGGAAGAAAGTCCAGGTCGGGGCATGGCGGGGTGATGCCGTGGATCTTGCCGAGTTCCTCGCCCAGCCGTTCCGCCACCGCGGCGCCGTCACCCAGGAGCGCCGGCTCGCGGACCAGGCGATGGCCCTGGGCCTCGCCCTCGACCTTGCGCATGACGTAAAAGGGCCCGCCCAGAGCTCTGTCGAGGCTGAGAAAAAGCGGCTCCGGAACGGTCACTCCGGCCGCGAAGGCCGCGGTCAGCAGGGCGAACTCCTCGGCCTTGCCGTGGCTGACCGCGACCCCGGAGGGCGCGTCGCGGCGCAGCACCAGCTCTTGCCGGCCGGCCAGGCGCCCGCCGTCGAACTCGACCACTAGCAGGCGGTTGTCCTGGATCGCGCCGCCGGTCAGCTGGCTGTCGGAGACGACCCGGGCCGCTGACGCTCCGGCCGCCTCGGCGAGAAAGGCCTCCAGCGCACTCTGGTCGGTCACGCCCAGCCCCAGAAGTCCTGGCCTTCCTCGACCAGGAAGCGCGCCAGGACCATCTTGTGGACCTCGGAGGCGCCGTCGACCAGGCGCGCCTGGCGAGCGTAACGGTACATCCATTCCAGCACCGTGTCCTTGGAGTATCCCCGGGCGCCGCAGAGCTGGATCGCCGTGTCGACCGCCTTGTGCAGGGCCTCGGAGACCTGGATCTTGGCCATGGAGACCTCCTTGCGAGCGAAGTCGCCGGCGTCCAGCTTCAGCGCCGCCTTCATGGTCAAGAGCCGGCCGACCTCGATCGCCATGGCCGCCTCGCCCAGCATCCACTGCACGCCCTCCCGGTCCTTCAGCTTGCTGCCGAAGCTCTCCCGCTCCGAGACGTAGCCCGAGGCGATCTCCAGGGCCCGCTTGGCCATGCCCAGCCAGCGCATGCAGTGGGTCAGGCGGGCCGTGCCCAGGCGGATCTGGGTCACCTTGAGGCCGTCGCCAACCCCGAGCAGGCGGTTCTCGTCCGGGATCTCCAGGCCGTCGAAGGCCAGCTCGCAGTGACCGCCGTGCTCCTCCGGCCCCATGATCGGGATCCGCCGCAGGATCTCCCAACCCGGCTGGTCGCGGTCGAAGAGGAAGGCGGTCAGGCCCTTGCGGGGGTCGTCGGAGGTCTTGGCGACCAGGATGAAGTGCTGCGCCACCCCGGCCCCGGTGATGAACCACTTGCGGCCGCGAATGGTCCAGGCGCTGTTGCCCTTGCGCTCGGCCACGGTGCGCATGGCCGAGGGGTCGGAGCCGGCGCCGGGCGCGGGCTCGGTCATGGCGAAGGCCGAGCGGACCTCGCCGTCGACGATGGGCTGCAGCCAGCGCGCCTTCTGGTCCTCGCTGCCGATCTTCTGCAGGACGATCATGTTGCCGTCGTCCGGCGCCGCCGAGTTGAAGACCACGGGGCCGAAGATCGAGCGGCCCATCTCCTCGTAGCAGGCCGCCATGCCGGCGACGGGCAGGCCCTGCCCGCCCCGGTCCTTGGGCATCTGCAGCGCCCAGAGACCCTTGGCCTTGGCCTTGGCACGCAGCTCGTCCAGCAGGTCGAGGCGGATGTTCTCGTGGTCGTCATAGGCCTCGGGATCCGCCTCCAGCGGCAGGATCTCCGCGGCGACGAAGGTACGGATCCGCTGGCGCAGGTCCTCGATCTCGGCAGGCAGGGCAAAATCCATGAGCGGGCTCGCTTCGGGTTCAGATCACGGCGGACTGGCCGCCGTCGATGGCGATCACGCTGCCGGTCATGTAGCGCGAGGCCTCGGAGGCCAGCAGCAGCAAGGGACCGCTCAGCTCCTCCGGATCGCCGAAGCGGCGCTGCGGGATCCGCTTCAGCATGGCCTGACCGGCCTCGCTGGCGAGGTAGTCGCGGTTGAGGTCGGTCTCGAAGTAACCCGGCGCCAGGGCGTTGACCCGGATCCCGTCGCGGGCCAGGTCGCCGGCCAGGGAGCGGGTCAGGTTGACAACGGCGGCCTTGGAGGCGCAATAGGCCGGGATCCGCGCGGTTCCGACCAGGCCCAGGATCGAGGCGATGTTGATGATCGAGCCGCCGTGGCCCTGCTCGGCCATGTGGCGGGCTGTCTCCTGGGCCATGAGCCAGACGCCCTTGAGGTTGGTGGCGATCACCTTGTCCCAGTCCGCCTCCTCGACGTCGAGCGCGCGCCCCGGGGTCACCGTGCCGGCGTTGTTGACCAGGACCGAGAGGGCGCCGAGCTCGGTCTCGGCATGGACGACGCAATCGCGCACGCTCTGAGCGTCGGTCACGTCCAGGGCGACCGGGATCGCGCGGCCGTCGAAGCCCTGGACCTCCTCGCAGAGCTCGACCAGCTTCTCGACCCGCCGCGCCGCCACCGCCACCTTCATCCCGGCGCGGGCCAGGGTCAGCGCGAAATGCCGGCCCAGGCCGCTGGAGGCGCCGGTCACGATGGCCGCCTTGCCGTCCAATCCCGGCCAGGACGCCGGGCAGATCTCGGTCATAGTCTGATCCTCCTGCGTCGGCGGCCGAACCAGACGGAGCCGGCCGCCGCGGTGCCGGCGACCGCCAGGGCCGCGGGCCAATAGCTTGTCGCGATGGTCAGGGTGATCCAGCCGGCCTGCCAGAGGCCGAAGGACGAGCCGGTGCAGACCACCCAGGCCAGGAACCTGAGCCAGCGCCGGTCGGCCATGATCAGGGCCACCGAAGAGGTCGTGAAGACCACCAGCCAGGCGAAGAACAGGGCCAGCTGCTGCTCGCTGTAGGGGTTCAGCGAGGCTTCGAGCCCGATCCAGAAGTCGTTAATCCAATCAAACATCTAGGCGAGTCTCTTCGCCTTGTCTCGCAGGACGAATTTCTGGATCTTGCCGGTCGAGGTCTTGGGCAGCGGCCCGAAGACCACGGTCCTTGGCGCCTTGAAGCGGGCCATGTTGTCCTTGCAGAAGGCGATGATCTCCTCCGCCTCGACGTCCTGCCCGTCCTTCAGGGTGACGAAGGCGCAGGGCGTCTCGCCCCAGGTCCCGTCGGGCCGGGCCACGACGGCCGCCTCCAGGACCTTGGGATGGCGGTAAAGCGTCTCCTCGATCTCGAGGCTGGAGATGTTCTCGCCACCCGAGATGATCACGTCCTTGGCCCGGTCCTTGACCTCGATGTAGCCGTCGGGGTGCAGGACCGCGAGGTCGCCGGTGTGGAACCAGCCACCCTGGAAGGCGGCCTCGGTCGCCGCTGGGTTCTTCAGGTAGCCCTTCATCACCGTGTTGCCGCGCAGCATGATCTCGCCCAGGGTCTCGCCGTCGGCCGGCAGGGGCGCCAGGGTCTCGGGGTCGCGCACCGTGGCGTGCTCCAGGGTCAGCAGGGAGACCCCCTGGCGCGCCATCTTGGCCGAGCGCGCCTGCAGGTCCAGGCCGTCCCAGCCCTCCTGCCAGGCGCAGAGCGTCGCCGGGCCGTAGCACTCGGTGAGGCCGTACATGTGGATGACCCGGAAGCCCTGAGCCTCCATGGCCTCGATCACGGCGCTGGGCGGCGCCGCGCCCCCGGTGACGATCTCGACGGTCTGCTCGAAGGCCAACTTCACCTCGTCCGGGGCATGGATCAGCAGGTTCAGGATGATCGGCGCCCCGCACATGTGGCTGACACCCTCGTCGCGGATCAGCGGATAGATCAGCGCCGGGTCGACCCGGCGCAGGCAGACGTGGGTCCCGGCCGCCGCGGTCACCGCCCAGGTGTAGCACCAGCCGTTGCAGTGGAACATCGGCAGGGTCCAGAGGTAGACCGCCTGCGGGGTCAGGCCGAAGGCGATCAGGTTGCCGACCGCGTTCAGATAGGCGCCGCGGTGGTGATAGACCACGCCCTTGGGGTTGCCGGTCGTCCCGGAGGTGTAGTTGAGGCAGATCGCGTCCCATTCGTCCGCCGGCAGCACCGGGGAGAAGGCCGGATCGGCGCCGGTCAGGAAGGTCTCGTAGTCGGTCTCGCCGCGCAGGCTGCCGCCCTCTCCTTCCGGGTCGTCGATATCGATGACCAGGGGCCTGGTCTCCAGGCGCGCCAGCGCCGCCTCCACCACCTCGGAGAACTCCCGGTCGGCGATTAGCACCTTGGCGCCGCCGTGCTCCAGGATGAAGGCAATCGTCGCCGCGTCCAGTCGGGTGTTGAGCGCGTTCAGGACGCCCCCGGTCATGGGCACCCCGTAGTGGGCCTCCAGGAGCGGCGGGATGTTCGGCGCCAGGACCGCCACGGTATCGCCGTTGCCCACCCCTCGGGCCGCCAGGGCGCCGGCCAGGCGCCGACAGCGTTCCTCGAACTGGCGATAGGTAAAGCGCGCGGCGCCGTGAACCACGGCGAGCTTGTCCGGGTAGACCGCCGCCGCCCGCCGCAGGAAGCTCAGGGGCGTCAAGGCCGCGGAATTGGCCGGATTCCGGTCCAGGTCCCGGTCGAAGATCGAAGGCTCTGCTGGCATCCCGCCTCGGGTCACGCTTTCTTGTCTCGGCCCGGGCCCGGCGCTACAGACGCGCCGCATCCCGGGCGCTATGCTGGGATGACGATCATCCAAAGGTCAAGGCTCGCGGAGGACCGCCATGCGGCTGGACATCTTTTCCGACCCGATCTGCCCCTGGTGCTTCATCGGCAAGCGCCGCCTCGAGCGGGCCCTCGCCGCCCGGCCGGACCTCAAGATCGAGGTCCATTGGCGGGCCTTCCAGCTCAATCCCGAGATGCCGGCCGAGGGCATGGACCGCCAGATTTACCTGGAACTCAAGTTCGGCGGTCCCGCCGCGGCCCAGCGGATCTACGACACCATCGCCGAGGCCGGCGCCGGCGAGAAGATCCCCTTCGACTTCGGCGCCATCCGGCGCACCCCCAACACCGTGAACGCCCACCGCCTGATCCGCCGCGCCGGCTCCGAGGGCAAGCAGGACGCGGTGGTCGAGGCCTTGTTCGCCCGCTATTTCCTCGCGGGAGAGGACATCGGCGATTCGGCGGCCCTGATCGAGGTGGCCGAGGCGGCCGGCCTCGCCTCGGCGGGCCTGGAGGCCTTCCTGGCCGGCAGCGAGGAAAGCGAGGCCGTGCGCGACGAGGACTCCCTGGCCCGCCGCACCGGGATCCAGGGCGTGCCCACCTTCATCTTCGCCAACCGCTATGCGCTTTCGGGCGCCCACGAGCCGGAGGTCCTGTTGCAGATGTTCGAGCTCGCCGAGCAGGACGGCGCTATCGAGGTCGCCGCCGGTCCCTGAAGCGCCGGCCCTGCCGGTCCACCCTGGGCTTGGTTAAGACTGCGAGCGGTGCTAAGAGAGGCTTGCCGACGGACCGGAACGACGTCGAACGGCGCGGTAGAGCTGCGCATTCCGGTTCCTAGTGCCGTCGCAGGATCGACTCGGGCCCCCGCCGGACATGCAGGGCTCTCATACAATGACGTCTCAGGTGGCCGCTGCAAGCCCGGACGGGGAGCGCAGGCGGCCCGACCTCAGTGTTTTCGATAGGCCAGGCAAAGCCGGGGGTGCAATTGAAAGCTGCAAGTCGGATTGAGCAGGACCAGAAGCAACCGCTTTCGAGTCCGCCGCCAAAGCCGGAGGACGGTCCGCAGACCCAGGCCCCGTTCAAGGCGGGCAGGTCGCCCGATCTATCGACCAGAGCGCGGAAGATCCTCAGGCGCTTGGCGAATATTGCCCGCTTCGGCGTCGGTGAAGGCGGGCGGGCGCGCAAGCGGGCGGCAAAGGTCGCCGCTCGAGAAGCCGCCTTCGATACCGAGACCTGGCAGCACCAGTCGGACCTGGCGCAACGCAGCTATGCGTCCTACGCCGAGTATCTGGAACATCAGTCTAGCAAGCTGAGCCAGGTCGAGCACAGGCTCCACGAGACCTACGAGGTCGACCTCGCCGAGTTCCGGCGCCGCTTTGCGGACTGCGAGCCTCTGCGCGAGGCGCGCAACGTGCTTTGCCTTGCCGCCCGGCTCGGCACCGAGGTCCGGGCCTTGCACGATCTCGGGTTTTTCGCGGTCGGCATCGACCTCAATCCCGGCAAAGACAACGACTGCGTCCTCAAGGGCGACTTCCACCATCTGGTGTTCCCCGATGGCACGGTCGACGCGGTCTATTGCAACTCCCTCGACCACGTCATGGACCTCGAAAAGCTTCTCGGCGAGATCGACCGGGTCCTGCGCAGCGGCGGCCTCTTCGTTGCCGACCTGCTTCAGGGCTTCGAAGAGGGATTCACGCCCGGCAGGTTCGAGTCCATGATCTGGCGGAATCGAGAGGAGTTCATTCAAGAGATAGCGCAACGCAGTGGCTTCGATGTCGTGGAGGTCAGGGATCTGGGACACCACCGGCGTGACAACTGGGCGCAAGTCGTCTTCCGTAAGGGCGGTCCGGAATGTACTTCACCTACGACCACCTGAAGCTTCGCTACGAGCCATTTCCGATCGGACTCGCCAAACCGATTTTGGAGGAGTCCTTGTACCAGCAGCTGGTCGCCGCCTACCCGCCCGTCGAGCTGTTCAAGTACATACCCAAGATCGGGAAGAAGTACTCCCTGTCCGAGCGCTACCACGGCCGGCAATACAAGGAGTTTGTCCGCGCCTCTTCGGTCTGGCGCGACTTCCACGCCTGGATCAAGAGCCCGGACTTCATCCAGAGCGTCCTCGCTGCGCTGCGCCAGCGAAACGTCGATATCGGCTACAGCGAGCAGACAGGGTTCGGAAAGCAGGTGACGCGGGCGGTGAAGCGTCTGTCGAGCCTGAAGCTGCCGCAAGGTGAGCCGCGGCTGAACGCCCGCTTCGAATTCTCGATGCTGCCCGCCGACGGCGGCTCGGTCATTCCCCACACCGACGCGCCGAGCAAAATCGTCACCCTCGTGGTTTCGATGATACGCGGCGACGAATGGGACCCCGCCTTCGGCGGCGGCACCGACATCAATCGGCCGAAGGATGAGACACAGGTCTACAATCAGCTCAATCGCCAGGCGGATTTCGACGAGGTCGATGTGCTGGATTCCTTCGATTTCACGCCCAATCAGGCGGTGATCTTCGTCAAGACCTTCAACTCCTGGCATTCCGTCCGGCCCATGACCGGCGCGGGCTCGGAGGCCATGCGCAAGACCCTTACGATCAACATCGAGGCCGAGTCCTGATCGCCGGCGACGCCCAGGAGCTGACTGGCGTACCAGCGGCTGGTGGCTAATGCATCCCATACACGAGACCGGGCCAAGGTATCCAAGGGACCGGCTCTACATCAAACTGAGGCGCTTCAGGGGCAAGGTCACCGCCAGTCAAAACTGCTGCATTTCAGATACTTGCACGAGTCGATGACTCGCTCTGAGATTGACTCCCCGTGCCAGGAAGAATAGACCATTGAGCCGCTGGCGGACGTGCCGCATCGATGGCGGGACCCGGTCGATACACTCCCTCTCATCCGGCAGTATCGTGGCGTAGGCGCCGATTTCCCACGGGGTGGTAGTCATCTAGCCAAGGGCATCTCTCGCAGAACGCAAAGGGCGAAGGTTTGAGAACACTGTTCAGAATCTATTTCCAGGCCGATGGAGCCCGCCCGTGGACCGTTCTGGCCGCCCTCATTGCGGCAAGCTTTGTCGAGGGTGTGGGCTTCATGACCCTGGTACCGCTCTTGTCCGTTCTAACCTCGCAGGATGAAGCCGACCAATCTCAGGTGACAATAATTGCCAGAGACATCGCCGAGCGCTTCGACATTACTTTCGAGGTCGGTCCGTTACTCCTTTTCTTCGCCGGCGCCATGGTCTTGAAATCAGTTTTTGTTTTCCTCGCCATGCGCCACGTCGGCCATACCATCGCCGAGGTCGTGACCCGCTTGCGGCGTCGCATCATCGAGAACTTGCTGAAGGTGCGGTGGGGTTATCTGGTCCAGCACCCGGTAGGCCTTGTGACGCACCTGTTGAGCGGCGCGGCCAGCCAGTACGGTTCTGCCTATTCACACTGTGCAACATTCTTGGCAAACACGATCCAGACTGCAGTCTACCTCGTTGCCGGTTTCTTGGTGTCTTGGCAAATCTCAATCGGCGCCATTTTGGTGGCTGGCTTGATGTTGGTCAGCCTAAGCTTCCTAGTCAAAATCGCGAGGCGAGCCGGGTATCGCGAGATGCAGCGTATGTCTGAGTTGATGGTATTCCTCGTTGACGCCCTCAACAACATCAAGCCGCTGAAGTCGATGGCCAAGCAGGCCGCCTTCTCGAACCTTTTCGACAAGAAAATCGGCTCTGTTCGCAAAGCCATGAAACGTCAGGTATTTAGCAAGCAAGCGCTGAAGAATTTGAACGAGATATTTTTGTCCATTGCTCTTAGCGCTGGATTCTACTTTGCAATCACAGTGTGGAACGTAGAATTTATTGACTTGCTTGTTGTGGGTATTCTTCTCACCAAGAGCGTTCGAGGCGTTTCGAAGCTCCAGGACACCTACCAGAATGCCGCCATGGTTGAGGGGCCCTGTGAGAAGATCAACGCGTTCATCGAAGAGTCCGGCGCTGCCAAGGAACGCGAGCAAGGCAGCCTCACGGCAACTCTGGAGCAAGGATGCCGATTGGAGAGCGTCGTCTTTGGATACGGAGCAAAGACCATCCTTGACACGGTCTCCATTGAGATCCCTGCCGGGCAGATCACAGTCCTGACGGGGCCTTCCGGTGCCGGGAAAACGACAATCGCCGACTTGATCATCGGCCTTTACCCGCCCGATGAAGGTCAAGTGACGCTCGACGGCGTGTCCTTGAGCGAGATAGAGCTGGAGACTTGGCGCCGCCAGATCGGTTACGTGCCCCAGGAACTGGTGCTTTTCAACGACAGCATCTATGCGAATGTCAGCCTCGGCGATCCGGGCATTGGAGAAGAGGAGGTACGGAGGGCGCTTGAGCAGTCCGGCGCTTGGGAATTCGTGAAAGACCTTCCCGATGGCATCATGTCGCTGGTAGGCGAGAAGGGGAGCAAGCTGTCGGGCGGACAGCGCCAGCGGATCGCCCTTGCCAGAGGACTCGCAGCCAAACCAAGACTGCTGATTCTGGACGAAGTCACGAGCGCGCTTGATCCGGCTACGGAGCAGGCTATTTGCGAGAACATCAAAGCCCTCGCGGGCGAGATGACTGTACTTGCCATCACCCACCGGCCCGCGTTCATCGAGATTGCGGATCGAGTCTACCGAGTGAATGACGGAGTTGTCTTGGCGGGACCCGAGGCTGACGAAATGGCCCTGGCAGGCTGTTGAAAAGGTCGGCCGTGTCTTGGCGAGAGCTATTCGCAGTGCCGTGCCTGTGCGCCGGTTGAGGTCGCGCCGAAGACCTGTCGCCATGCCTCGAAGCGCGGAGACGGCATTGCGCTCGGAGATCGGCTGTGCGCGCCGTTATCTGGCCGCAAACGCGAGCGCTGTAGGCCAGCGCACTGCTCCAGGGCTCTGCCGCAGGTCGTTAGTGTCGAGCCGATGGCCTCTCCACCGTATTGAGCTAGCATATTGAAATTGCAGAAGAAACAATACGGCCTGTGGGATGAGAACCCGGCCGTTGGCCGACTTGACAGCCACTGGCATCTTCAAGATAGTCCGCTGCATGAGCACGTCCAAAAGAGTCGCGGTCTGCGCCTGTACCTTCCGGCGGCCCAAGGGTCTGCAGTCTCTGCTTGAGGGCTTGGCCGCGCAGACTTTCACTCGTTTGACCACTCCAGAGATCACGATCGTCATCGCTGACAACGAGTGCAGCGACGTGGCCGAGAGGATCTGTTGCGAGTTTCGACAGTCGAGGGGCATTGATCTGATCTACGTGCGCGAGGCACGCCGCGGCATCCCCTTCGCGCGAAACGCGTTGCTGGAAAACATTCCCGATGATGCAACTTTCTTCGCCATGATCGACGACGACGAAGTGCCTGTCCCTGAATGGCTGGAAGAACTCCTCCTTGTTCAAGAAGAAACGGGCGCGGAGGTGGTTCGCGGCCCAGTTGTGCCCGAATTTCCAAAAGACACGCCGAATTGGATTGTCGCAGCCAACATCCACGGCTGGCCAAATCTGCCGACATCAGGAGCCTTGCCCCATCTCCAGAATGGTCAGGAGGTTGAGGAAGGCGGTACCAACAATGTTCTCGTGAAGTGTGAAGCCGTGCGGCGCCTGGCTATGAAATTCGATATCCGGCTCGGGAACATGGGCGGTGAAGACTACATGTTCTTTGGGCAAATGTATGCGGCGGGATGTCGTATCGTCTACGCAAAAAATGCGGTCGTTTACGCACCGGTCCAAGCGGCCAGAGCCTCTACTTCCTACGTGTTTCTCCGGCAGTATCAGGCGGCGCTTACCCATACGGCTCAGAACAAAAGGAAGCCGCCGAACCAGACGCCGGTCCGCGTTTTTTTGAACAGGATCAAGAAGTCCTCTTTCGTTAATGGACTGAAGCATTTATTTGCCGGGTTGGGAGCCTTGGTGTCGAGCTTTTTCAGGAAGAAACATCGGGATCGTGATTTTGCCTTGTTCATCCTGCGAACGGGATACGGCGTGGGTCTGCTGTCTCGGTTGCTGCAGGTCAAGTACGAAATATACAATAAGCCGGCCTACAATTCCGAAGTAAGATCATAGGCAGGGTTTGGCGGTCGGGCAGCTCTGGCTCGCTCTTCAAAGACGGGGCGGAAAGGACGAAGAAATGGACAGCTGTTGCTCTGTCCCGGGCCCGCTGGCCGCACTTGAGCGGCAATCGCTTGATGGGTGACCTTTCGAAGAGCGGTGTCCTGCCCACCGGCCAACCGTTCAGGATGATCGATCAGTCCTTTACACCTTCCAACCTCCATTGCCACGGTTGCTTTATCGATCTGGAGGCGCTGCCGCCCCGTCGCGGCCATGACATTCAATTCATCAAGGACGTTCATGGGTATTAGTTATCACTCTGCGCGCTTTCTCCTAGATGCCAAGCGCAACGGTTGCGAAATCGGCCAAGTGCTTACAATCGGCCGTCAAGAAATGACCATTTCGCCGGCGGGTCTGCGCAAGCTTGCCTCTGAGTTCGGGCTCGACGATCCCCCCGAAGACCTGAATTACGACACCTACGCCGAGCGCTTTTTGCGGGAAATGCTGGGGGCAACGCAGCTGACCTGCCTGGATGCCTCTCGGTACGAAGGCGCTGACATCCAACACGATTTGAACAACCCCATTCCGGGTGACCTGGAGGCCAGTTTCGATACGGTGCTCGACGGCGGCACGCTGGAGCACGTGTTCAATGTACCTATAGCTGTCGCCAATTATATGCGCCTAGTAAAGCCAAATGGTCAGATCTTTATTTTCACTCCGGCCAACAACTATTTCGGTCATGGTTTCTACCAATTCAGCTCCGAATTTTTTTATCGCGTGTTCTCTGAGGAGAATGGCTACGCCGTTCGGCGCCTGTTGCTCAGTGAACATGATCCCAGCGTCCTGCGCACATCGGAAGCCGGTCGGCGCTACGAGGCTCCGGATCCGGCCGAGGTTGGCTCACGTACCGCCTTCATCAACGCGATGCCGGTCGAAATCATGCTGCATGCGCAGCGAACGGCAATTCGATCGATCTTCAGCGAACACCCGAAGCAGAGCGACTATTCGGCGCGCTGGAAGACGAACGATAAAAAGGGGCTCAGAAAGCCAGTCGGAGCCCGCAAAGACTCTCCGCTAAAACTCCTTCGTCGCATGCTACGCCGGCGGATGAAGAGGAAAGCTCGCAGCTTACGCAACGCCAAGAACTTCCCCCCTGTCTCATAGAGCCGGGATTAGGACAGCGGATGGCAAACCGCACACCAATTGGCGAACGCGAATTCCGACTCCAAACCTGCTTTGCGCAATCTGGTTTGACGGTCTGCAAGTCTTTGTTAAGCGCCGTCACCGATGCACTGCCGAAGAAAGAGAATGCGAAGATGAAGCCGATTGGCAAAGCCGCCCAAGACGCATCGCCAAGCGCGGCCACTGTGAGGCGATTTCAGTCTCTGTACAGTCGGGGACCATCCGCACAGGGACATTCCCCCGACCCATGCACCGTGTGAGCGGAAAACCTAGCAGGCGACGCGCAAACTCACCGAGTGCAACGGCGCGCGCGGTCAAGATTGATCAAAAGCGCGAATTTGTGTTCACACGCAGCTTGCGAATCAACCTCTTTAGAGGCCTTTTTAGCAGCCTCTTAGCCGTAATTGGCCTTGGATATGCATGCCGAAAAACCCGGGGCATAGCGTGAACCTTTTCACCGAAAGTCAATTTCGATGCGCCGAGAACGCGGAAATGGCAGAACACAAACCAGGTGAAAAACCGCGTTCGCTCCCAGGCTGATCTTGGTGCATAGTTGGTTGTGGAAACCCTTGTAATACGCTGCGTGAAAAGCGCGTCATTGTTTCCAATAATTTCATCGTTCAGAATATACGATACCAAAACCATGGTATCGGACCCCCATACGTATCCAAAATTGACAGCTAGCCGATACCGCTCCTTAAGGATATACGCGTCGAAAAGGCCGTAAAACCACGCAGGCTCTGTGTTCGACAAGAGCAAATTTATTCGCTCCTGCCTTGAGCATTGACGCGTAACCGGAGGATGTTTCGTCTCGAGCAAAGTCCCTTCGGCACCGACCTTATCGATCTTTGGAATCGCCAACTTGCAGTCTGGGTTTTCGATAAGTACTTTGACCAAGGATTCCAGGTAGTTGCTTTCGATCCAATCATCGTAAGCATGCCACATGAAGTAACGAGAGTCGCATTTATCCAAGAGATATCGAAAATTCGCTAAAGGACCAATATTGAAAGCTTGACGATATAGGACGATGCGGTCGTCGCGCGCCGCCCATTTTTCAAGGATCTCCCAAGTGCCGTCGTCGGATGCATTGTCCGACACAATCAATGTGAAGTCTTCATAGGATTGGTCAATCACACCTTTGAGCGCTCGCTCCAGGTAGCGAGCGCCATTGAAGACCGGCATCCCAATCGTGACGGTAGGCCGGTGAACAGCGCCGGCGAGCCGGTCGTCTGATATGTGATCGCTCATGCGCGGAGGTATCTAACCTTCGAAGCGGCGATCATTCACATGCCTACTCTATGCATTTGAGATATCCGTCCGGTGCTGCCGTTATCAACAGCTTGTCCTGAATTTCGCGATCAATCTCGAAACGGTCGGTCGAGTCCAGGAAGGCGTGAACAGCCGTCATTGCGTTGTTGCCTTTGCCCCACGGTCGATTGGGGAAGAACTCGCCTGGCATGTTTTCGATCAGAGTGTCGAAGACGATGAGATAGCTGCCTGCCGTAACCATCGGTGAATAAAGCCTGAGCTCCTCCAAGACGTGAGCGTGGGTGTGATTAGAATCCAAGATAACCAGGACTCTTTTCTTGTCGCCCACGATCTTGATTACCTCGGCAATGGTCGATTCATCGGTTGACGAACCCTCGATCATGACAATTCGTTTCGCGAGCGGATGCTGTTCCACGGCCCTTTTGTTTTCGCGACGAATATCGATATCGATCCCAACGACGACCCGCTCGCCGCCAAGGAGCTCGAGGAGAGAGGCGCTGAAGATGAGCGATCCGCCACGGGCAATACCCGTTTCAACGATAGCGTCGGGCTGCGCGCGCCAGATGATTTCCTGCAACGCGACTATATCCTGCGGATATTGGATGATGGGTAGGCCCAGCCACGTGAAATGATAGGAGTATTCGTAACTATAGCTTCGCGCAAACCACTCCTTGGTGGCCTCGGCCAGGCGCTCATCACCAGCCATATTGGCTATAAGCCTGCGGTTTCGGGCTTCGAAGGCTTCGTCTTTCACGCCTCTGTCCTCGCGTTCGATCGACCGCCGTCGATCCGGGGGTCCAATGCTTCGTCCAAGTTTTGCCGCCACCAATTCACGGAGTTCATAAGGCCATGCTCCAGGTCGAACTGCGGCTTGAAGCCGACTTCCTCGGTCAAGCGCGTCACGTCCGCGTACAGCGACGGCGGATCGTGGGGGCGATTCTCCAGCGCGCCAAATTCGAAGAGGTCTTTCCGGCCGATAAGTCGTGCGAGACTGTCTGCGACGTCACCGATGGAAACCTTGTTGCCGCCCGCGATGTTGATCGGCCCCTCGACCGGTGAAAGCAAGAGGGCAGCTAGGGCTGCTCCCGCGTCGCGGGCATCCATAAAGTCTCGGATCTTGCTAGGGTCGCCAAGCCGTACCGGCCCACCTTGCAGCAGACCGCAAATGATCGAAGGCACAAGGCGGGATTTCGTCTCAAAGGGGCCATAGACCATGAAGACACGGCCTCCGGCATGGCTAATGCCAACGCGTTCAGAAAAGGCCCCGGTCAGTTCGAATGCGGCGTTTTTTGCCATGCCGTATAGCGTTGCCGGTCGGCAAGCTGTCTGACCCTCGTGACAAATACCGTCACCGATACCTTCTGGTGTCCAGTCATATTCTGCGCAGCTCCCCGCCAAAACCACACGCTTGCCGCCCGCGTCGTGAAACACCCTTACCAGATCGAGCGTTGCCGCTACCCAATCGAGGTTTTCCGGTGCCTCCCAAAAATAGCCATGACGCGTTTCCCAGGCCAGGTGGAGAAGGTGCGTAGGTCGAACCTGGTCAATCAAGAGCCGGCGTGCTGCCACATCGAAGAGGTCGGTCGCGTGCCAAATCGCCGGCACTTCAGCAAGCTCATGGCGCGCCACCGCATGTACCGTGAGGCCCTGCTCCAGCAGCGCTCTGACGGCATGGCGGCCAATAAAGCCGCTCGCGCCGGTCACAACCACGGTGCTCATGGCAGGAAATCCGGATAGGCGGCATCCCGCGCCGAGATCACTTGCGGCACAAACGGCCAGTCGATGGCAAAGGCGTGATCATCCCAGCGCACGCCGCGCGCCAGGTCGGCATCGTAGAACTCGCCCATGAGGTAGTGCACCTCGCAGTGCTCATCCAGCGTGATGAAGCCATGGGCGCAGCCGGGCGGGACATAGAGTGCCCGACCGTTCCTGGCGCTCAATTCATGGCCTGTCCAGCCGCAGTACGTGCTGGAGCCGGCACGCAGGTCGACGGCGACGTCGAAGATCGCGCCCCGTGTGCAGCGGACGACCTTAGGTTCGGGTTTGGGATTCGCTTGGTAGTGCATGCCGCGCAACGTGCCTTTGGCACTGTTGAACGAGATGTTGGCCTGAGGGAAATGTGTGTGCAGGTCCCGAGCGGCAAATTCCTCGGCGCAAAAGCTGCGGGCGAAGAACCCGCGCTCGTCTGCCTGCTTCTCAAGCCCCAACAGCAGGACGCCGGGCAGCGTGGTCTCGGTGAAGATCATTAACAGACCTCGACCTCGGGAATCGGGATCACGAAGCGGCCGCCCCATGCACGAATATCGGCCATCGACGCCACGATTTCGTCCCGCAGGTTCCATGGCAGGATCAAGAGATAATCGGGCTTGGTTTCGAAGACCCTCTGTGGCGGACAAATGGGCAGGTGGCTGCCCGGGAGATAATGGCTCTGCTTGTGCGGATTTCGGTCCACCGCATAAGCTATCAGCTCCTCGTCGATGCCACAGGTGTTCAGCAAGGTGTTGCCCTTGGCGGCTGCGCCATAGGCGACCACGTTCTTGCCCTCGGCCTTGGCGTCGCGGAGGAACCGGACAAGTCCCTCTTTGACTGCGGCGACCTTGGCGGCAAAACCGTCATAGGTATCGAGGCGGTCAAGCCCGCGGGCATGTTCGAGCCGGCGAAGATCTTCGACAGCAGGTCCTTCGGCGCGTGCTTGGCCGCCCCCCCGGCAGGCGAGCACGCGCAGGCTGCCGCCGTGGGTGGACAGGCGCTCGACATCGAAAACCAGAAGTCCATGCTTGTTGAACACCTGTTCGACACTCAGAAACGAGAAGTAGCAGAAATGCTCGTGATAGATCGTATCGAACTGAACCTGCTCTATAAGCCGGAGCAAATGTGGGAACTCCACGCTCAAGACGCCCGCCGGATTGAGTAGGGCTCTGAGGCCGGCAACGAAGTCGTTGAGATCGGGCACATGCGCCAGCACGTTGTTGGCGACCAGGAGGTCGGCCCCTGCTTCGCGCGCCACGAGGTCACGAGCGACCTCTTGGCCGAAGAATCGGACTTCGGTCGGGACGCCGACAGCCTGCGCAGCCGCCGCCACATTGCCCGCCGGCTCGACGCCAAGCACCGGGATCCCTGCGGCAACGAAGTGGCGCAAGAGATACCCGTCGTTGCTGGCCACTTCGACGACCCGGCTGTCGGCATCCAGTGCAAAGCGTGCAATACTTGCTTTGGCAAAGCGCTTTGCGTGCTCGACCCAGGTCGTCGAGTAGCTGGAGAAATAGGCGTAGTCGCCGAATATCTCCTCTGGCGGAACCACAGATGCGACCTGGACCAGGAAGCACGCCTGGCAGACCCGGGCGTGCAGTGGGTAGCGCGGCTCCGGGCGTGCCAGATCAGCTTCGCTCAGGTAGGAATTGGCAAGCGGAGTCTCGCCGAGGTCAACGAAGGTCTGGGTTAACGCGGCCCCGCAAAAGCGGCAGGCTTTTTCCCCAGTCGCGGACATCAGGCGAGCTCCTGGTACCGCTGTATCTCGTTGAGACTGTAGGCCCGCATGTCACCGCCGCCTTCGCAAGCGCGGTACCAGGCGACGGTCCAATCAATGGCCTGCTCCAGACGGAGACGCGGGCGCCACCCAAGAGTTCGGATCGCCAGACCGGCATCAAGCATCAAGGCCGCGGCCTCGGGCGGCGTCTCAGTGCCGTCCTGTCTCCAGCCGGACCCATCGCCCCAGCGTTTGACAAGCCGGTCCACTACCCAGCGGACCGGGCGCACGTCGGCCGTGTCCGGCCCGAAGTTCAGTGCCTTTGGCGGGTCGTCCCCGGCGCAGATGCGCTCGGCATAACGAAGGTACCCCGCCAGCGGGTCCAGGACGTGCTGCCACGGACGAGTGGCGTCCGGGTGGCGAATCGCCACCGACACGCCCGCCCCCACGGCGCGGACGAAGTCGGGGACAAGTCGGTCGGTGGCCCAGTCGCCGCCGCCGATGACATTACCGGCACGGGCGCTGACGATGGCAGCCGAGCCATCTTGGAAGAAACTCGTGCGGTAGCTTGCAGTGGCGATCTCTTGGGCGGCCTTGGAGGCGCTGTAAGGATCGCCTCCGCCAAAGGGATCTCCCTCCCGAAATGGCTGACCGCGACCGTCGTTGGCGTAGACTTTGTCGCTTGTGACGACGACCACAACTCTGACCGAGGGCGTCCGGCGCACCGCATCGAGCAAATGGACCGTACCGAGCACGTTGGTCGCGAAGGTTCCGATCGGGTCAACATATGATGGCCGCACGAGCGACTGTGCGGCCAGGTGAAAGACGACCTCGGGTCGGGCACGGGACAGCGCGGCCGAGGCCGCCTCGGGCGCGCGAATGTCGCCAATCAGCGAATCCAGCTTCGTCCAGGGAGAGAGCACGTCAAACAGGTTCGGCTCGGTCGCGGGCGCCAAAGCGAGCGCCGTGACCTCGGCGCCCAGGCTTTCGAGCCACAACGCGAGCCAGGCACCCTTGAACCCCGTGTGACCGGTCAGCAGAACCCGCCGGCCACGCCAGAAGTCAGGCGTCACCGCCACAGCTTCCACGGGGCCCGGTCGTTCTGCCAAAGGTCTTCCAGAACCATCTTGTCCCGCAGGGTATCCATCGGCAGCCAGAAGCCGTGGTGGCGATACGCGGCAAGTTGCCCGTCGGCAGCCAGAGCTTCGAGCGGATCCCGCTCCCAAACGGTGTCATCTCCCTCGATAAGGTCGAGCACCTTGGTAGATAGAACAAAGAAGCCACCATTGATGTAGCCGCCGTCACCGCGCGGCTTCTCGGCGAAACGCTCGACTTGGTCGCCATCGAGCACCGCGGCGCCAAATCGACCAGGCGGCCGCACCACCGTCATGGTTGCGAGACGGCCGTGGTCCTTGTGGAAGTCGATGAGGGCAGCGATATCTACGTCCGCGACCCCATCGCCGTAGGTCATGCAAAAGGTCTCGTCTTCGCGAAGGTAGGGGGCCATGCGCCTCAGCCGACCGCCGGTCATGGTCTGCTCCCCGGTGTCCACCAAGGTAACGCGCCAGGGCTCCGCAGCCGTTTCGTGGAACTCGATATCGTGATTCCCCACATCGATCGTGACATTTGAGTTGTGGAGAACAAAATTGGCGAAGTATTCCTTGATGACGTACCCCTTGTGACCAAGACAGATCATAAAGTCCGTCAGGCCGAAGTGGTCGTAGATCTTCATTATATGCCAGAGGATCGGGCGATCGCCGATATCGACCATCGGCTTTGGCTTCACCGTGGTTTCTTCCGAAAGCCTCGAGCCCAGGCCTCCGGCAAGGATTACCGTCTTCATGAAATGCTTCGGTCCCGTTCGTACTCGTGGCGTTTCGCGAGGGTCTCTTGCAGATTTTGACCGATCGCCCGGTATCGCCGTCTAGCGGCGGCGCCAACCGCGGCGTCGTGAGATCCTATATGGGAGCATAGGAGGCAACTCAAGGCCCTGTGCCGCCGCTCAGGCGTTGCGGGCGCCGACCAGGCGGCGGACCCGGGTCGCTACGCGACCGCCGAGCGACCGCCGGATCGGAAAGAAGCCGTCTGTCGATAGGCGGTAGGTCTCCGCATGGAAGTTGACGTACTGCCGCGGTTCCACCGTCACCGACCGCGGAGACACGCCGTGGATGCTGCGGGAGGTATTGATCATCATGATCAGTGTGTTGGCCCGGTATGGGACGGTAAGGACCGGCTCCACGTAGCGGTCCTCGATGTCGCGGCGGCCATCCTGAAGGAAATGCCCGCTCTTGGCCTTGGGCCGATAGATCACGAAGTCGCCGCCTTGGGACTCGTCCTCGGGTCGGCGAAAGTACAACAACGCGTTGAACAGCTTGTGGATGTCGTCGATGTGCGGTCCGCGCACGACGCTCTCGCTGGTCACCGCGCTGTTCACGCCAAACTGGCAATCCAGCATCACGTCGGCGCTGCGGTTCTCCGGGGTGCCTTTCTTTCCGGGATAGCGGACCTCAGTCGACAGCTCGGACAGCGGCTTGCCGAAGCGCGCCTCGATATCCGGGTACTCGGACGCGATGGCGTCCCGCCAGAACTCCAAGAACTCCTCGAAGAACGCCCTGGAGGTGTGATAGGCGAAGAAATCCCGCCAGATCGCTGGCATTTCCGGGTCTTCAAAGACGCTGCGCGCCTGCATGAGATAGGCGTAGTTGTTCTTCAATGGCCGACCGGCCAGGACCTTCTCGAGGGTCGGATAGGCGGCGCTCAACTCGGCAAAGTGCGCCGGATCGAGGCACTCGGTTGAGTGCAGGTGCGGATACGGCTGATGCGAGATCTGGCTCGGATCCAGCCTCGCAAGTATGCTCTGTGCCACTGCTCTTACTCTCTCTTTACGCCTCAGATCTGTCGGGCCCCGGATAGATCGTCAGGGGAGGCATATTGAATTGTTCGGTGACCTCGATGATGATCGTGGCAATGGGACGATGAGCACACTATCCGCCAGTCCCTTCTCGCAAGGAGTGCTGAGGAAACTGTCATTGCCCAATAATCCCGAGCCTACCAGCTCACGCGTTCAAGCCGAAAAACCCAGGCCAGCCCACTCCGTCACGATGGGTCACCTGACCTCGGGTACGGGAGCCGGCGCGACACCGAGCGCTTCGTAGAGGTCGACCGTTCGGTCGACGGAAAACTCCGAAGCTCGAGTCCGCAGGACCTTTGGATCGGGTGGCGAGTCCAAGGTGGCGAGGATCGCTGCGGCCATGGCGGCCTCGTCGCCGATCGGAACGATGGGGCCGTATTTCTGATCTTCGAGAATTTCGGCGGGACCGCTGGGCGTGTCCGTCGACACCACGGGACAGCCGCAGGCCATCGCTTCGATCAGCGCGTTCGGCAGTCCTTCGACGTGGGACGACAACACGTAGACCGAAGCGCGGGCCATGTACTTGTAGGGGTTGACGACGAAACCCGGCAGGGAGACATCCTCGGCGACCCCGAGTTCGCCGGCGAGATCCATGAGTTCGGCCACGCGCTGCTTCGTCTTCTTCTCGCTCTTGGCGTTGCCCAGGATGACCAGCCGGGCGGGACGGTTCCGCCGCACCAAGGCGAAGGCGCGGACCAGCGTGGCGAAATCCTTGGTGCGGCTGAGCCTCCCCGCCCCCAGGATCACGGGGGGATCGCCGTCGGCGAACCAAGGATGATCCAGCGCTTCGCCGGCCTCCCGCTCGAGTGCCGGCGTCACGGTCGGGTTATAGACGACGGTGATGCGCTCCCGAGGGAAGCCGCTACACCTTGCCAGCTGGTCGGCGACGCCCTTCGACACCGAGGCGACCGCATCGGCCCGACTGTAGGTGCGGTATAGAAGCGATCGGATGTAGGGCCGGTTCCAGCCGCCAAGCACCGAATGGTCCGGCGAGAGAAAGACATGCTCGCTGATGACGAAGCGGCTCGCCGCCTTCGAGGAACGCAGAGCCAGCGCCGCTTCCACGGCCATGAAGGTCGTCGCCACGTAAAGGACGTCCGGCTCTTCCGCTCGCAGGTAGCCGACCAATGCCGGCAGATAGGGCAAGGTGGACGAGTTCGACTGCGGAGCCAAGGCGTAGCCGGCCACGCTCAGGAAGCCTGCAAGATCGGCTTTCAGCGCCGTGAGTCGCGCCGCCATCCGGCCGCTTCGCTCGAGGTGGATGACGCGGATGCCCTCCGGTATTCGCTCGGTCAGCGGACCGCCCGCCTCGCACAGCAGGAGATCGACCTTGTAGCCTCTTCGCGCCAGTTCCCCGGCGATGATCAGGCGCATCCTGGAAACGCCGCCGCCATCGAGATGATGGAGAAAGAAAGCAAGGCGGCGAGACGACCCGACGGCCGTCCCGGCGGGGCGGGGACTGCTCTCGGCCTCTGGCGTCTCGATCGCCGTGGCGGCTCCGCTTGCGCCCGTCAACATGCCGTCGCCCTCACATCTGCGAGCTGCCTGGGTCCTGCCCGCAGCGCGTCATACCAAGTCTGAAACATCAACACGCTCCAAAGTAGATCCCGGTTGTCGCACCATCCCGCGAGGTGTTGTTGCCATGTTCGCCGGACCGCTTCAACATGGAAAAAGCCGTCGGCGAGGAGGCGGCGTTCACCGAGGAGGTCTTCCGCCCAGTCCCGCATCGGACCGCACAACCAAGAGGAAATCGGCACGCTGAAGCCTTGCTTCGGTCTGTCGGTCAAGCCCCGATGCACATAGCGCTCGAGCACCTGACGCAGGATCCTCTTGCCCCCCTTGGCGCCGCCCATCCGCAGATGCAGTGGCAAGGTCCAGGCGAACTCCACCACCCGATGGTCGAGCAGCGGGCTCCGCACTTCCAGGCTGGCGGCCATGCTGGCCCTGTCGACCTTGACCAGGATGTCGTCCGGCAGGTAGCTCACCATATCCAGGTACATCATCGTCTTCCGCGGCTCGGCGAAATCGGGCCAGCCCCCGGGATCGCTTAAGGCGGACTGGGCGGCCCCGGCGCCGACGACGAACTCGGAGGCTCGCTGACAGGCAACGCGCATGCCGGCAAAGAGATCGAGGGCGCTCTCCGCCCCGATATGCGCCGTTCGGCGCCGAAGCTTGGACGGATAGCGCTGCCAGGGACCCAAAGGTCGCCGCGCCTCCGGCCCGGAGGCAGCAAGGACATTCCACGTCCCCCGCTCGAGGCAGCGGGCCGCGGCCGTCATGCCCCGGCGCATCGCGCGCGGATACCGGCGCAGTCTGTTCCACTTCTCTGGGGTCTGGGCGTATCTCGGGTAGCCGCCGAAGACCTCGTCGCCACCGTCGCCGGACAGCGCCACGGTGACCTCGCGCCGGGCCAACTCCGACACCATGAGAGTCGGTATCTGCGAGGGATCGGCAAAGGGCTCGTCGTAGACGGTGGAGAGGCGGGGAATCAGGTCGAGGCCGTCGTCCGGGGAGACATAGAGCTCGGTATGATCGGTCCCGAGAAAGTCGGCGATTGCCTTGGCATGATCGGCTTCGTTGAACTTCGGATCATTGAAGCCGATGGCAAAGGTCCTTATCGGACGCGAGCTCTGGGCCTGCATCATGGCCACGACCGTGGTCGAGTCGATGCCCCCGGAAAGCAGGCCGCCGAGATCGACATCGGCGATCATGCGCCTCTTCACGGCGTCGCGGAGCAAGCTGTCGAGTTCCTCGACGGCCTCTTCTTCGGAGCCTGGGAACGCTGCGCGCTCGCCCTGCCGCGCAGCGTCTTCGAGCGACCAATAAGACTCCGGAGTCGGATGGCCCGGCGCGCCCTCCGCGCGCAGCGTCAGCAGCGAGCCGGCAGGCAGCTTTCTGATGCGCCGGTAGATGGAATAGGGCGCCGGAATCCACTGATGCTGAACAAGAAGGCCGAGCGCGTCACGGTCGATCTCATCGTCGAAATCGGGATGAACGCGCAAGCACTTCAGTTCCGAACCGAAGAGAAAGCTCTTCCCGCACCAGCCGAAATACAGCGGCTTCTTCCCCAGCCGGTCGCGCGCCAGGGTGAGGCTGCGGTTCTCCCGATCCCAGAGCGCGAAAGCAAACATGCCGTTCGCCCGGCGGAGCGCCTCTCCGAGACCCCACTCCGAGATCGCCGCCAAGAGGACCTCGGTGTCGGAGTGTCCGCGAAAACTGTGGCCCAGCGCCCGCAGGTCCTCGGCGAGTTCCCGGAAGTTATAGATCTCCCCATTGTAGGTGATCATATAGCGACCCGACGCCGAGGCCATGGGCTGCCGCCCGGCTGCCGAAAGATCGATGATCGAGAGGCGCCTCTGACCCAGGGCGATACCGGCCCGCGCATCCACCCAGACCTGGCCGTCGTCGGGACCGCGGTGGACGAGCGTATCGGTCATGCGCAAGGCCAGCGCCCGGAACGCCTCCGGTCTCAAATCGCCGTCGCACGACAGAATGCCGCTGATTCCGCACATCGCTTATGCGCTTTCCCGAATTGCTGAGCCGAGGCACGCGTCCAAAACTGGGCGCAGCGGCGAAGACCGCCGATGTGACGCCCGCAACGCCGCAGCAAGCCTCTCCTTAGCGCACCACCCGCTGCGGATCAAACCCGCACTTCGCAGTCCGGGCCGCTTCCGCGCCGACGATCGCAAACGCTCGCCGCGATGACCCGGTCCAAGGCTATCGCGCCCCCGCAACCGCAGGCGAATCGGTGGAGTATCCGGATTGCATCTCCGGATCGGAGAAATCATCGGCATACAGCGTCTGTATGGGTGGCTGGAAGGCCTCGTCGCTCACCTTCCGCAGAACCGCCACGATGAGGACGTTCTTGAACCGCCGAACGAGCGAATGGATGACGTCGCCGAGCTCGTTCCCGGAGCGCCCGCGGCCAAGCAGCCCGCGGCGCAGCCTCTTGAGCAAAGGATAGCGGCGCTCGTTCTCGAAGCGGGCCTTCCCCAGCATGGTCGAAAGGCTGATCGAGCCGCCCTCGAGCAGAAAGCTCGGAAGCTTCTCCGCCCCGCCATCGAGCTCAGTCGCCACGCCGGCGCCACGCCTGTTGGCCAAGGCCAGGCAGAGCAGGTGGTAGCGGTTAGCTCTCGCAAGCGAATAGTAAAGGCTTGGATGGAAGCAATAAAACCCGTGATTGACGTAATTCAGCATCGGCATGACGTGCACCATGATACCGTTGGCCTTGGTCATGTTGTGCATGTTCCGGAGCACGCTGGCCTGATCGAAGATGTGCTCGCCCGTGCCGTTGTTCGTCACCAGGTCGTAGGTACTCGTAAATCCATAGGCCTCCCTGACGTCTTTGTTCAGGTCCATGACTTTGCTGCCGTAGGTATCGTTGATGTCTATCGCCTCGTACTGTGAGAACCCAAGGCAGCGGTAGTAGCCAGCCGCGGACTGCTTGTCCGACGTATCGAGCGAACTTCTAAGCTCTTTCAGACCCTTAAGATCAATATGCGCGCGTCCCTGCGAGCGCTCGATCACGCTATCGAGCGCGTCGGTGCTGGAATTGAATGTCTGGTTGCCAAGTTCGAGCACGCTTGGGTTCTGGTCCAGAAGCTCGACGGCGCTCCGCACGACGAGAGTCATCAATGGATTAAAACTCATAACTTTTCCTGATCTTGGTCGCTATGCAGCACCGAGACTATTCTCGTTCCTGCCTTGCCGAAGCTCTGTCCGATCGGCGCCGGACGATAGGCGCGAGCTCCCCTCTGCGCGAAGCCGAACAATGTCCATGGAGGCGGGGTTTGCAAGTTCAAAACCCTTTGTCCGACCGCCGCAATCTCAAGGAAAACAGAGGAATGAAAAATTCTCTCGACCCGGTGTTAAGAGTCTGTGCTGCACGGCAGACCTGGCCAGAGAGGCAATTCAGCCTGGCGCGCAGCGCGGCGCGGCCGTCGATGGCTGGGTGTCCTCCGGGAGCAGAGGCACCCCGCTCCGCTCGTGCACGACCGTCTCCGTGGTATAGATCGACCGGTACTTTCGGGAGAGATACCCAAGGACCGCAACATCGGTGTCGGCGTGCTTGCTGACAGAGCTCCCTTGTTCATCGATGAGCGGGTTTCTTGCGTAGGCATGGGAAATCTCGAAGCTGAACCCGGCGACGATGATGCGCTCGAAGCGCGCGACGGCCAGCCCGAGCGCGATCGCCACCAGACCGGTCGAGGGATTCTTGCGTTCGATCACATCCGCAATCGCGCCGTCACGGTCGCAGAGACCCTCGATGAGGTTCAGATACTCCTCCAAAGGCCAGCTGATGAAGCGATCGTAGCCATAGTCGAGCGACCGCAGCCGACGGCGGATGTACGCCGGCTGCATCTTGTAGGTCCGCAAGCGGTTCCAGGCTCGGCCCAAAGCCGTGCGCCCGCGTATCGGCCGTGGATAGACGTAGAGATCACCCGTGTGCAGGCCGCGCAGCGCCTCCAGCGCAAGGTCGTTCGCCGCCTTGTGCCCGGAAGTGAGAATGGCCGACATCACCGTGAACGAGGGCGCGCGCAGGCCGTGGGCGATCGCCGAGCGGGCCGAGGCGTTGGCGCAGGCGAGCGCATCGTAGCTGCCCTCCGGCGGCAGAGCGGGCTCCGGTTTCGAGCCTAGAACGAGCAGTGTCGACATTGGCCTGGCACGATTCGCGCTGTGTTCCGGGGACAGAAGCTGCCTTCCAACCTCGCCGGGTGTTAGCCGCAGGGGTAATGGCCGTCAAGCCTTGCCCTTGGTCCAAGGGTTGGGTGCCACGCCGGTCACCGAGGCCTGCCGAATGCATCTGCCCACTGCCCCTGCATCGACGATGCGGGCGCCTTACAGTCCGAGCAAATATGGCATGAATTTCGCGCACAGGTAGTAATTCTGTCGCCCGCTACACAGACGCGCGTCACACCCAGCCTTGGGGTACCTTCAGGGTTGGAGAGATGCTTGACTACACGACTTTGGATGCAACTCTGCAAAATAGAAATCCCATTTCTTTCAGTATGATAATAGGATTCATTCAATCCGATTCTCTGGATGAGCTCAACCGCGTTTTCCCCGAGATCTCGGGACCGGGGAACTACCCGATCGAATGCCTGGGCCTTGGTTCGGCCTTCGAACGCTTCGTCGAGGACCTCAAGGGGCCAGAGATGACCCGGTGCTTTCCGAAGAAGTTCGGATTCGATCTGACCGGCTTCGAAATCCTGGCCGCGGCGCCAAGAGTAATGCCAGGAGTCCGACAGTGCGATTTACACAGATTGCACAAGGTCGTCACGATCTTGTTCTACTTCAACAAGGAACGGCCACACGAGGGCGGACGCCTGAGACGCCTGCGCTCCGCCGACGATCTGCAGGACTACGAAGCGGAGGTCTCGCCCGAAGTGCGGTGCGATGCTGGCTTTCCGGCGCAGCAAGTGCTCGTACCACGGCCACAAGCCCCTCCGCGGCCACCGCCGCATCCTGCAGATGCACTGGGTCGATCCGAAGCTGGTCGCCAAGAAGACGCGTAAGCGGCGGTCGCTCTGGTGGACGACCCGCGAGGCGCTGGGAATGGGCTAAGCGGCCTCCTTCGCCACCTTGGCCAGATCGATCAGCAGGCGCCGTGCGCCTTCGAGGCGGGCCTGGGCGGTCTCCCAGTTGCGCCGATAGACCAGGCGCTGGTCCGGCCGCAGCTTCACCAGGCCGGCCTGCGCGCCGATGAAGGCGACCAGGGCGGCCGGGTTGGCGAACTCGTCCTTGTGGAAGGCGATGACCGCGCCCTTGGGTCCGGCGTCCAGCTTGGCGACGTTGGCCTCGCGGCAGAGCTGCTTGATCGCGATCACGTTCAGCAGGTTCTCGACCTCCTCGGGCATCGGCCCGAAGCGGTCGACCAGCTCGGCCGCGAAGGCGTCGATCTCGCCCTGGCCGACCAGGGTGGATAGCCGTCGGTAGAGGCCCAGGCGAACATTGAGGTCCCGGACATAAGCCTCTGGAATCAGGACCGAAGTCCCCAGTGAGATCTGCGGCGTCCAGCTCTCGGCCTCGGCCGCCTCGCCGGCCTGGCCGCGGGCCGTGGCCACGGCTTCCTCGAGTATGGCCTGGTAGAGCTCGATGCCGACCTCGCGGATGTGGCCGGACTGCTCCTCGCCCAGCAGGTTGCCGGCGCCGCGGATGTCCAGGTCGTGGCTGGCCAGGGTGAAGCCGGCGCCCAGGGTGTCCAGGGTCTGCATGACGTCGAGCCGACGCTCGGCCGCCGGGGTCAAGAGGCGGCCCGGCTTGAGCGTGAAGTAGGCGTAGCCGCGCAGCTTCGAGCGGCCGATTCGGCCGCGCAGCTGGTAGAGCTGGGCCAGACCAAACATGTCGGCGCGGTGCAGGATCAGGGTGTTGGCGGTCGGAATGTCGAGGCCCGATTCCACGATGTTGGTGCTCAGCAGGACGTCGTAGCGGCCCTCGTAGAAGCCAGTCATCACGGCTTCCAAGGCGCCGGCGGCGAGCTGGCCGTGGGCCACGCCGACCTTGATCTCGGGCACCAGCTTCGTCAGCCGCTCCTCCAGCTCCGGCAGGTCCTCGATCCGCGGGCAAACGTAGAAGACCTGGCCGCCACGGAAGTGCTCGCGCAGGATCGCCTCGCGGACGATCACCGGGTCGTAGGGCAGGACGAAGGTCCGCACCGCCAGGCGGTCGACCGGCGGGGTCGCGATCAGGCTCATGTCGCGCACCCCGGACATGGCGAGCTGCAGGGTCCGCGGGATCGGGGTCGCGGTCAGGGTCAGCACGTGGACGTCGGCCCTGAGCTGCTTCAGCCGCTCCTTCTGCTTGACCCCGAAGTGCTGCTCCTCGTCGACGATCAGCAGGCCCAGCCGCTTGAAGGAGATCGATTTGGCCAGCAAGGCATGGGTGCCGATCACGATGTCGACGCTGCCGTCCTCGATCCCGGCCTTGGTCGCCGCCGTTTCGGCCGGCGGCACCAGGCGCGAGAGCTGGCCGATGTTGAGGGGCAGGCCAGCGAAGCGCTCCCTGAAGTTGCGGCTGTGCTGCCGGGCCAGCAGGGTGGTCGGCACCACGACCGCCACCTGCAGGCCGGTCATGGCGGTGACGAAGGCCGCGCGCAGGGCGATCTCGGTCTTGCCAAAGCCGACGTCGCCGCAGATCAGTCGGTCCATCGGCCGGCCGGAAGCAAGATCCTCCAGGGTGTCGGCGATCGCGTCGAGCTGGTCGTCGGTCTCCGGATAGGGAAAGCGGGCGCAGAACTCCTCGTAGAGCCCCTCGGGCGGGTTCAGGACTTCCCCCTCCTTGAGCTCCCGGGCGGCCGCGATCTTGATCAGCTGGTCGGCGATGTCCTTGACCCGCTGCTTGACCCGCGCCTTGCGCGCCTGCCAGCCGCCGTGGCCCAGACGGTCCAGGTCGACCGCGGTCTCCTCCGAGCCGTAGCGCGACAGGACCTCGATGTTCTCCACGGGTACGAAGAGCCGGTCGCCGCCCTGGTAGATCACCTTGAGGCAGTCGTGCGGGGCGCCGCCCACGTCCAGCGCCACCAGCCCTTCGTAGCGGCCGATGCCGTGCTCGACGTGGACCACGAGGTCGCTCTCCTGCAGCGAGGAGACCTCGGTCAGGAAGTTCTCGGGCCGCCGGGCCCGGCGGGCCGGCCGGGCGATGCGCTCGCCCAGGATGTCCTGCTCGGTCAGCAGGGTGGCATCCTCGGAGCGGAATCCGCGCTCTACGCCCAGGGTCACCAGGGCGACGCTCTGAGGCGCCAGGCCCGCCGCCTCGGCCCAGCTGCCCGCGGTCTCCAGGCCGGCCAGGCCGTGTTCACGCAGCAGGGTCCCCAGGCGGTCGCGGGAGCCGTCGCTAAAGCCGCCGATCAGCACCCGCCGGCCCTTGCCTTGCTCGGCCGCGACGTAGGCGCGGACCGAGTCGTAGAGACCTTCGCCGCCCTGCGCCCGGGCCTCGGCAAAGTCCTGGCCGGAGCGGCCGCCGCCGCTGACCACGCCCGTGGCCTCAGGCGGTGCGGCGAAGGGCGAAAGCTGACCGACCGCCCGGCCCTCCAGGCCCCGCTCCCAGTCCTCGGCCGAAAGGTACAGCCGCGCCGCCGGCAACGGGTTGTAGTTGCTCTCGCCGCCGGCCTCGCGGGTCATTTGCCGGGCCTCGTAGAAGTCGGCGATGGTCTCAAGGCGCGCGTTGCGGACCTCCTCGGCCTGGTGGTCCAGCAGCACCGGCGCCTCGCCGATCAGGTCGAAGAGGGTCTCCATCTCTTCGTAGAACAACGGCAGCCAATGCTCGATGCCGGCGTAGCCGCGCCCAGCGCTGACCGCCTCGTAGAGCGGGTCGCCACCCTTGGAGGTCCCGAAGGCCTCGCGGTAGCCGGTGCGGAAGCGGGCGATGCTGGCCTCGTCGAGGATGATCTCCGAGACCGGCTTGAGGACCGCTTCGCCGCGGCTGCCGCTGCTGCGCTGGGACAAGGGGTCGAAGGCGCGGATGCTCTCGATCTCGTCGCCGAAGAAGTCTAGCCGGAGGGGCGCCGGATCGCCCGGCGCGAAGACGTCGACCAGGCCGCCGCGCAGGGCGTACTCTCCGGCCTCCCCGACGGTCTCGACCCGCAGGTAGCCGTTGTCGGTCAGGAAGGCGACCAGGGCGTCCGGCGAGACCGCCGCGCCCGGCGCCAGGCGCAGCAGGCGGCCCTCGAAGGCGCGGCGCGGCGGGATCCGCTGCAGCGCCGCGTTCACCGTGGTCAGGACGGCCCTCGGAGTCTCCGCACCCTCGCCGGCCATCAGCCGGGTCATGGCGTCCAGACGCTGGGCCACGATGTCGCGGTGCGGCCCGACTCGGTCGTAGGGCAGGCAGTCCCAGGCCGGGAAGCGGACCACCTCCAGCTCCGGTTCGAAGAAGGCCAGCAGTTCGGCGACCCGCGCCAGGCGGGCGTCGTCGCGCGCGATCAGCAGGACCCGGCGCTGCTCCCGCGCGGTCGCGGCGAGCAGACGGGCGTCCTGGCCTTCGGGCGCGTCCGCGACGAGGAGGCGCCCGGGCCCGGAGAAGACGTTACCGGCCGGAGTCAAGGTTCGCTGCTGCGTGATCGAAGTTGAGAAGGAGTCGCATGACCGGGCTGTCGGCCTCGGCCGGCAGGGGCTCGCGGCCGCTGATCCAGCCCATGAGGTCGGGATCGGGCAGCTCGAGAATCGCCTCGTAGAGGTCGAGCTGGTCCGAATCGAAGCCCGCAAGATGGGCGTCCGCGAAGCGGCCCATCAGCAGGTCGTTCTCCTTGGTGCCGCGGTGCCAGCTTCGGAAGCGCAGGCGCTTGCGGCGGTTCTCCAGGTTTTCCGAGGTCATTGCGTGCTTTGCGGACTGAGGCCTTGTCGATCTCGGCTAGGATATAGAAGCTTTCCCCCGGCTTGTCAGCGACCCAGAGGCCAGCGGCAGCCGAAATATCGGAGACCCGCGGCCATGTCCGAGCGCTCGCCCTTCGACCAGCTCAGGACGAGGCCAACGGTCTGGCCGGCAACTCACCGCTCCTCATCCTGAGCCTGTCGAAGGGTGAGGGCCGCATGCTCGGCTGCAGAAGGGAGTGAACTGACCCTTGCGCCCGGAAGTCCTCTACCCCCTCTTCGCCCCGGTCACCAGCCTGCCGGGGGTCGGGCCGCGCCTGGCCAAGCTCTTCGAGCAGCTCGCCGGGGCCCACGTCCTGGACCTCTGCTGGCACCTGCCGAGCGGCCTGATCGACCGCCGCTACGCGCCCAAAATCGCGGCCGCCGAGCCCGGCCGCATCGCCACCCTCACCGTGAAGGTCGGACAGCACCGGGTGCCACACACCCCCCGCCAGCCCTACCGGGTCACCTGCCGCGACGAGACCGGCAGCCTGGACCTGGTGTTCTTCCACGCCAAGGCGGACTACCTGCAGAAGATCCTGCCCGAGGGCGAGACCCTGCTGGTCTCCGGCAAGGTCGAGGTCTTTCACGACCGCCTGCAGATCGCCCACCCGGACCACGTCACCAGGCCCGAGGAGCGCGGCAGCCTGCCCAAGGTCGAGCCGGTCTATCCCCTGACCGCCGGCCTCAGCCTCAAGACCGTCGGCAAGGCGGTAAGGGCCGCCCTGGCCGAGGCGCCCGAGCTGCCGGAATGGCTCGACGCCGCCCACCGGCAGCGCCAGGGCTGGCCGGCCTGGCGCGACGCCTTGCGCCGGGCCCACGCCCTGGAGGACGAGCGCGACCTCGCGCCCGAGGCCCCCGCCCGCGCCCGCCTGGCCTACGACGAGCTGCTGGCCAACCAGCTCGCCCTGGCCGTGGTCCGCGCCCGCCAGCGGCGCCAGCGCGGCACCCCGGTGGTCGGCGACGGCCGCCTGCGCGACAAGGTGATCGCCGCCCTGACCTACGACCTGACCGGCTCGCAGCGCAGGGCGCTGCAGGAGATCGACGCCGACCTGGCGGCGCCGGTGCGGATGCTGCGCCTGCTCCAGGGCGACGTCGGCAGCGGCAAGACCATCGTCGCCCTGCTGGCCATGCTGGCCGCGGTCGAGGCCGGCTACCAGGCGGTCCTCATGGCGCCGACCGAGATCCTGGCCCGCCAGCACCACGCCACCATTGCGCCCCTGGCCGAGGCCGCCGGGCTCGAGGTCGCGCTCCTGACCGGCCGCGACAAGGGCAAGGCCCGGGAGGCGATCCTCGGCCGCCTGGCCGAGGGGTCGGTGCAGATCGCGGTCGGCACCCACGCCCTCTTCCAGGACGACGTCGGCTTCGAGAACCTGGGCTTTGCGGTGATCGACGAGCAGCACCGCTTCGGAGTCCACCAGCGCATGCTGCTGGCCGAGAAGGGCCGCAGCGTCGACGTCCTGGTCATGACCGCGACCCCAATCCCGCGCACCCTGATGCTGACCGCATACGGCGACATGGACGTCTCGCGCCTGACCGAGAAGCCGGCCGGGCGCCAGCCGATCGACACCCGGGCCCTACACCTGGAGCGCCTGCCCGAGGTCGAGGACGCCGTCGCCCGCGCCCTGGACAAGGGCACCAGGGTCTACTGGGTCTGCCCCCTGGTCGAGGAGTCCGAGGCGGTCGACCTGGCCGCGGCCGAGGACCGCTTCGCCGCCCTGCAGCGCCGCTTCGGCGCCCGCGCCGGCCTGGTCCACGGCCGCATGAAGGGCGCCGAGCGCGACCAGGTCATGGAAGCCTTCAAGTCCGGCGGCCTCGACCTCCTGGTCGCGACCACGGTGATCGAGGTCGGGGTCGACGTGCCCGAGGCAACCATCATGGTGATCGAGCACGCCGAGCGCTTCGGCCTGGCCCAGCTGCACCAGCTGCGCGGCCGCATCGGCCGCGGCACGGCGCGCTCGACCTGCCTGCTGCTCTACCAGGCGCCCCTGGGCGAGGTCGCCCGCGCCCGCATCGAGATCCTGCGCGAGACCGACGACGGCTTCCGCATCGCCGAGGAGGACCTGCGACTGCGCGGCGCCGGCGAGCTGCTCGGCACCCGCCAGAGCGGCCTGCCCCGCTTCCGCATCGCGGACCTGGAGGCCCACGCCGAGCTCCTCGCCGCCGCCCGCGACGACGCCACCCTGATCCTGGAGCGCGACCCCCAGCTGAAGGGCGACCGCGGCCAGGCGCTCCGAACCCTGCTGTACCTCTTCGAGCGGGACGCGGCGGTCCGGTATCTGAGGTCTGGATAGCTAGGCCCGGATCAATGAAGAAGGACCAGAGGATGGACCAGGACAAGGTAACTCGCATCGCCCGGCGGATCTTCGAGGCGAACCGGGCACGGGAGCGCTTCCGGTCGCTGCGCGGGGCCGAGACGCCGGAGTCGCTGGAAGAGGCCTACAGGATCCAGGACGAGGTCCATCGGCTCTTCGAGACCGAGGCCGGCATGGGCCCCCTGGGCGGGCACAAGATCGCGCTGACCTCGCGGGCGGTGCAGGAGCTTTGCGGCGTCGACCAGCCGGCCTACGGCAAGGTCTTCGCCAAGACGATCCGGCGCTCGCCGGCCCAGGTGAAGCTCTCGGACTACCTTCGGCTCGGCCTGGAGTTCGAGGTCGCGGTCGAGATCGCCCACGACGTGTCCGCAGCCGCGGCGCCCTGGACCCGCGAGAGCATCGGGGCCCACGTCGCCGCCGTCCTGCCCGCCTTCGAGCTCATCGACGATCGGGGCGCCGACTACGGCGACCTGGACGCCGCCTCGATCCTCGCCGACCGCTGCTGGTGCGCCGGCGTGGTTCTCGGGCCCCGGGTCGAGGCCTGGCAAGGGCTCGACCTGGCCGCGGCACCGGTCGCGCTGACCTGGAACGGCGAGACGGTCGAGCGGGCCGTGACCGGCGATTCCATGGGCCATCCCTTCGAGGGCCTGGCCTGGGTCGCCAACCACCTCGCCGGCCGTGGCCAGGCGTTGCGCGAGGGCGAAATCGTGATCACCGGCTCCGCGCTCAAGACCCGCTTTCCGGAGCCCGGCGACAGGGTCACCTACCGGATCAAGGGCCTTGGCGGCGTGTCCCTCTCCGTCGAGCCCTGACCCCACGGATGGCCATGTAGACATCACTGCAGGCAGCAGCGCTTGAACTTCTTGCCGCTGCCGCAGGGACAGGGATCGTTGCGGCCGACATGGCGGAAGGGATTGCTGGCCGGCTCAACGTAGAAGGGATCCGGATCCAGCTCTTGCCGCAGGCGCTTCAGCTCCTGCTTCCGCTCTCGCTCCTGCAGGTAGGCTGCGGAAAAACCGTACCAAGTCGAGAGTTCCTCGATGACCTCCCCGAAGAGCGCGAACTCTTTGTCACCCTGACGACGGGGCTCGCCGGGACGGGCGATGCCCCGAGCGAGGTCTTGCTCGAAATGCGGGAAGCCGAGCCATTGCGGATCGATGAAGCGGCGGTCGAAGGCCTCCTTGACCAGATCTTTAAGCTCCTCCAGCCCGAGCAAGGCGATCGCGCTCTGCCAACCCTGCCAGACAAAGCACTCGGCCTGCGGCAAGAGGCTTTTGGCACAATCCCGGAGGAACTGCGCCGCTTCTTCGCGTGGCAGCCGACCGTCGAGCACCACCATGGCGACCGCCTCGCACATTCGAGAGCGCAGATACTCCTCTGCCGCTGGATCGCGTATGATCTCGTAGAGCGGTTGAGGGTCTCCGTCGAACACGGCCGCCATCACCCGGTGGCTCGTGATGGTGATGCTCTCTCCAAGGAGCTCGTCGACATCCTCGGGCGGACATCGCAACAGGCGAGCGAGAGGCCGATAAGCCGAGGTCTCGCGCCATTCTCCAAAAAGATGAAAGACCAGGAACAGCGGCGTAGCAGCCAGGCGCTGGGCTTCGTCACCGTCGACGTAGGCCTCGACTTCCGCCAGGAAGCGGGGCAGCAATTCGCCGCGCTGCGCTGTGGCTGCTCGTAGCGCCTTCTTCGGCAGACCGTCGAAGTAAGTCAGCTCGCGGAGAATCTCTTCCACATGCATGGTCTTTGGGCCAATTCGAATCTCTCGCTAGAACTGGAACGGCAGCTGCGACTCCAAGGCGTCTGCTTCTAGCAAGACATCCGGGGACCGGGCCGGAGTCAATCGGCCTTTCGGCAGATGCCAAGCCCTTGTCGTTGTTCCCTGTCGCCGCTAGACCGGCGATCCGCCCCGCGCCTTCAGGTTCGCCAGGTACTCCCGCCGGGTCTTGGGGCCGTAGGTCCGGAAGTGTGGGTCCGGGTCCTGGCGGTACTCGGCGCGGCGGCGCTGGAGGTCGTCGTGGCGGGCGCGCTTCAGGATCTCGGCAACGTCGAGGCCGTAGGGCCTGGCGGCGTTGAGGCCGAAGATGCGGGCCCTGAGTTCCGGCGTCATCTTGGGATAGCCGTAGGCCTCCTGGAATTCCTCGGAGATCTGGAAGCTGCGGAAGGCCTGGATCTGGTCCTGGGGCGAGCCGTACCAGATGCAGTCGGAGCCGTAGAGCACGTTCGCCTCGCCGATGTGCTTCACCAGCTTGCCGACGATGTGCGCCGCCATCTCCGGGTTGCGCAGGGCGAAGCGCCAGGTCGAGCCGAGCTCGGCGTAGACGTTGGCGTTGCGCCTGACGCCGTTGTCCTCGACCGAGCGGATCAGGGCGTCGACCCCCTCGCCCCGCTCCGGATCGTAGGGCCCTTCGGACTTTCCGGTAATGAATCCAGAGTGATAGACGAGGAAGTTCACGTCCGGATACATCTTTGCGACCACCCCGATGTCGCTCGCCAGGCTGTGCTCGTAGGACTCCCGGCCGAAGGGCAGGCCCTTGTGGACGCAGATGTTTTTGACCCCTAGCTCGCGGGCCTTCTCGATCATCTCGAGGCCCGGGTCGTCGCTGAGGAAGAAGCCGCGGCCGTCGGGACCCCACTGGGTGTAGCACTTCCAGGCGGAGACGCCCCAGGTCTCGGCCAGCTCGTCCATGCCCTCCAGGTCGCCCGGCTGGTTCGGATTGGCCCGGCCGTGGAGCAGCAGGCGCCGCGAGCCCTCCAGCTTCTCGACGATGCGCCGGGTCTCGTCGGCCTCCTGGATGGTCAGCAGCTCCTTCTCGCGCCGCGAGGGGATGAAGGACAGCACCATCATGTCGGTATCGGAATCGAGGAAGATGTCCTTGATGAACTGCTCCGAGCCGCCCAGGCCGACCCGCCCCAGGCCGTGCCGTCCGACGAAGTGCCCTTGGACGTCGAAGACGAACTCGCGCCCCTCCAGGCCCTCCAGCGCCGCCTCGGGATCCAGGGCCGCCGTCCGGTCGAGCTCGAAGAAACCGCCGCGCCGACCGGCTTCGGCGCTGGCCTCGTTGAACGCCAGCAGGGTGCTGGCGGCCCCGCAGGCGGAGATCATGAAGCTGCGGCGGTCAAGGCCACGGCGCCGGGCGTTCTCCCCCGCCTGCGCCTGCGCCAGCGAGTTGGCGCGGCGACTCACGGCATCCAGGGGCACCGGCTCGAACTCGCCGTTGGAGGTTGAGTCCAGTTTGATCGGCAGACGCTTGCCTTCGGGGTCCGATTTGGCGGCCATGGCGAAACTCCTCGTGATGAGTCCCCTCCTACTGTGAGATGGTCAGCCCGGGCCGTGCCGCCAGCGCTTGGCCGGCGATTATGGCCGCAACACCTTGACCGTGCGCCGGAGTTCCTGCGTGAGCTTGGGGCGGTTGTAGCCGTGGTACTCGCCGTCGACCGGGTTCTCGGCGTTTTCCAGGTAGGCCCGCTCGGTGGCGCCCGAGGCCGGGTCGAGGGCGATGAAGGCAGGTATCGGCCCGCCGATCACGGCCTCGGTGCCGATGTCGGTCATTACCTGCTTCGCTTCGGCCTCCTGCTCGGCGTTGATGTGCACCAGGATGAAATTGTCGCTCATGGTCTTCGCCAGCTGCCTCGAGAAACCGAGGTCCAAGTGGTCGATCTGCTCTTTCTGGACGCCGATATTGCCGTCGAAGTACTGGTCGATGACACCGCACCAGATGCAGGAGTCGGCGCCGTAGTCGATCAGCAGCAGCTTGTTCTCGACGGCGGCGTGATCGCGGGCCCTTTGGAAGATCTCCTTCTGCGGCAGGCAGGTGGCGAAAAGGCTGCCCGCCGGCTGCTTCGGGCACAGCAGCGCCACGTTGGGATAGCTGACCAGCCCGTAGCGTCCGACGGTGTAGTAGTCCGAGTCCAGGTCCGTCGCGCCCGGGCTCTGCGGCGCGGCCATCAGGACCAGCAGAAGCAGGGACAGACCTAGGGTCTTGCGTCGCATTTGGCCCTCCGGGGCTTGGCGTCGGTACCTGGGCCCAAGCGGGCCCAAGCCGGCGACTGGCGCATCCGTAAGCCCAGATTCGACTGCAGATTCTTGGCGACTTCAAGGCTGCGCAGTCGCGACGGGGTCAGCTGCTCCGCCGGACCATCGACGCCGCGCGCAGCAGTTCCTTCAGCATCTCGACACGGTCATAGCCGACATAGCCCGCACCGGCCGGCACCTCCGCCTCGACCAGACGGGCCTCCTCGAGGGCGCCGGACCTGGGATCCAGCACGACGAAGACCGGGACCGCCGGCCGGACCCAACGGCCCGCGCCGATCTCTTTCATGAGGGGTGTCGTCTCGGCCTTCTTGTCTGAATCGACGTGGAGCACAACGAAGGTCTCGGCGACGAATTCGGCCAGGTTCCTGGCCAGCCGCAGGTTGCTTTCCGGCGAGCCTTGCTCCTGCTTGCTCACCGCGCCCTCCAGGTAGCGATCGCTGACCTTGCACCAGACGCACCAGTCGGCGCCGTAGCCGATCAGCAGCAGCTTCTCGGAGCCAATGGCGTGGTCGCGGGCCTTCTGAAAGAGTTCGCGCTGCTTGCGACAGCTCGCGTAGACGTCCCTGGGCCCCTGCGCCGGGCAAAGCGCGCCGACGTTCGGATACTTGACCAGCCCGTGGTCACCGACCGTGAAGTAGTCGGGCTCGGCGGCTACGGTCGGGGCCGAAAGCGCGCCGGCGACCCAGAAAGCGAATAAAACAGTGACCGGGAGTGGCAGGATCCTCTTCACACCACAGTTCCTTTAAATGGCTAGAGGGTTAATCTTTCGCCGCCACGTGGATATTATTTTGCAGTCACTCGGCAAACACAAGACCAAATTACTCAATACCAGCCTTGACGGCGCCCAGGGCCTCACTCCGGCCAATCGGCCTCGTCCTCGCCGATGACCTCGCCGCGCATCGAAGGCCCCTCGCTGTGCACCCGTTCCGGGTCGCCGCAGACCAGGTGGTGCCACTCCGGCAGGTCCTGGCCGAAGGCCAACAGGCGGTAGGCGCAGGTCGGCGGCAGCCAATCGAGCCGGCGGACGTTGTCGGGCGTGATCCGCACGCAGTCCGGCACGTTGGCCTTGCGGTTGGGGTAGTCCGAGCAGCGGTGGCTGCAGAGGTCGAGAAAGCGGCAGGCCACGTTGGAGAGCGCGACCTCGCCGCTGTCCTCGTCCTCGACGCGGATCTGGCAGCAGAGCCCGCAGCCGTCGCAGAGCGACTCCCACTCCTCCGGGCTCATCTCTTCCAGGGTCTTGTCGTGCCAGAAGGCCACGTTAGGCCCCGTCCTCAGTCCCCCGGCGCCCCGGCGCGCCGGGGCTCCTCCCCGCTCTCGGCAGGTGCAGGCGCGTCGGACTCCTCGTCCGCGGGTGCTTCGGGTGTCACGATGCCGCCGGAGACGACCATCTTGATACCGTCCTCGACACTCATTTTCAGCATCCTGATCTGCTCGCGCGGGACGAAGATCAGGAAGCCCGAGGTCGGGTTCGGGGTGGTCGGCAGGAAGACGTTGACCCGATCTCCCGGGGCCGCGTCCGTAACGGTCGCGGCGGTGTCGCCGGTCAGAAAGCCGATCGCCCAGGCGCCAGGCCGGGGGAACTCGACCAGGACGACCTTGCGGAAGGCCTCGGAGGATTGGGCCAGGACCGTCTCGAAGATCTGCTTGGTGGCGCCGTAGATCGAGCGGACCACCGGGACCCGGGCCAGGAGCCGCTCGCCGCTGCCCATGACCAGGCGGCCGAGGAAGCCGGCGGTGATCATGCCGACCAGGGTCAGGCCGAGGAAGATCAGCACCAGCCCCAGGCCCGGGACACTGAAGGGCAGGTAGGTCGCCGGGTTCCAGGACGCGGGGATCTGCGGAATGACCCGGGAGTCCACGTAGGTGATGAACTCCAGGGCCAGCCAGACGGTGATCGCCGCCGGCGCGGTCACCAGGATGCCGGCCAGCAGGTAGTTGCGCAGACGTGCCATGAGCGAGAAGCGGCTGCTGCGGCGGGTCTCATGGGCTTCGGCCGCCTGCGCCTGCTCTGCCGCGGCCTTGCCGTTGCCCTCGGCCGGCGGCACCAGGCCGCTCGAGATCACCAGCTTGATGCCGTCGTCGATCCTGATGTCGGGATAGCGGACGTCGTCCTCCGGGACGAACAACAGGAAGCCGGTGGTCGCGTTCGGCGTGGCGGGCACGAAGATGTTCAGGACCGTCGCCTGGGTCACGTCCTGGACCTCGCCACTGGTCGTGCCGGTCAGGAATCCGACCGCCCAGACGTCGCGCCGCGGGAACTCGACCAGGACGGTCTCCCGGAAGGCCTGGGCGCGCTCGGCGAAGACCGCCTCGAAGACCTGCTTGGTGGCGTTGTAGACCGAGCGCACGATGGGCACCTGGTTCAGCAGGCGATCGCCCAGCCTGTGCAGCATCCGGCCGACGTAGCCGGCGGCGAACATGCCGATCAGGATCAGCAGGATAACCGCGACGATCAGACCCAGGCCCGGAATGCCGATCGGGATCAAGGCGAGCCAGTCCGGCGGAATCCAGGGCTTGACCAGGCCGTCGACGAAGCTCACGAAGCGCCAGGTGAGCCACAGGGTGATGCTGATCGGCGCGGCCACCAGGACGCCGGCGAAGAAATAGGTTCGCAGCCGCGCGACCAGCCCCCGGCGCTGACCGGGATGGCCGAGCAGTTCGGCCTGCGTGCGGGGCGCGTCAGCCCCGTCCGTCGAATGCTTGGCCTTCTTGATCACGCCCTCCGGCCCGCCAGGGTCTTGAAGTCGTTGTTGTTTCGGCCCGAGATCCCGCCCTCGAAAGCCTTCGCCCATATCAGCGTATAAGCCCCAATGATTAAAGGAAGGCAAGCAACTCCTTCAAGGTCTCCTCCGGCTCTTCCTCGGGCAGGAAATGACCGCAATCAAGAGCCCTGCCACGGACGTTCTCGGCCTTCTCGCGCCAGGTCGCGAGCACGTCGTAGGTCGCCGCCACCACCCCGCGTCCGCCCCAGAGGACCAGAAGCGGCGCGATGACCTTACGATCGCGGTCGGCGCGGTCATGCTCCAGGTCGATGCTGGCCGCGGCCCGGTAGTCCTCGCAGGTCGCCCGGATCGTTGCCGGATCGGCGAAGCAGCGCTTGTACTCGGCTACGGCCTCGGGCGCAAAGGCGCCGTCCCTGCGGCTCCAGGCCGCCAGCTTGCGCTCCAGGTAGTAGCCCGGGTCCGCCCCGATCAGCCGCTCCGGCAGGTCGAAGGGCTGGATCAGGAAGAACCAGTGGTAGTAGGCCCTGGCGAAAGCCATGTCGGTGTTCTCGTACATCGTCAAGGTCGGCGCGATGTCGAGGACCGCGACCTTTTCGAGACGACCGGCATGGTCCAGGGCCATGCGGTGCGCGACCCGGGCGCCGCGGTCGTGGCCGACAACGGAAAAGCGATCGAAGCCGAGTCCGGCCATGAGCTCGACCTGGTCATTCGCCATGACACGCTTTGAGTAATTCGTGTGACAATCGGTCCTTTCCGGTTTGCCGCTGTCCCCGTAGCCCCTAAGATCCGCCGCCACCACGGTGAAATGCTGCGCCAGAGTCGGCGCGGTCCTGTGCCACATGACGTGGGTCTGTGGATAACCGTGGAGCAGGAGGAGCGGAGGCCCCTCGCCGCCCTTGCGGTAGGCGATCTCGGTCTCGGAGGTCCGGTGTCGACCGCGTTCGAATCCGGGAAACATCGGGACGAAACTCCTCCCAGGCGGTGTTGATCGAGGTGCAGGCCCACAACCGGATGGAACCGAGGACAAGTTAGATCAGGATGGCCGAAGCGTCCCCCCCGAAGCTTCTTGGCCTGGCCACGGCGGTGCCTCCCTATCGCCTGGGCCAGCCTGAGATCGCGACCGTGTCGCGCCAGCTGTTCAACGGCCAGCGCGCGGAAATCGAACGCCTGATGCCGATCTACGCGAACGCGGGCATCGAAACCCGCTATTCCTGCGTGCCGCTCGAGTGGTATCTGGAGCCCGCCGGCTGGAAGGAGAGCAACCGGCTCTACGTCGAGAACGCCGAGCGCCTGCTCGTCGCGACCGCCGACCGGGCCCTGGAAGAGGCCGGCTGCGAACCTGGAGAGATCGACGCAATCGTCGCCGTGTCCACCTCGGGCATCACGACGCCCTCGCTCGACGCCCGGCTGATGAACCTCCTGCCCTTCCGTCCGGACGTCCACCGACTGCCGATCTTCGGTCTGGGCTGCGCCGGCGGCGTGCTCGGCCTGGCGCGGGCCGCGGCCATGGCACAGAGCCGGCCCGGCTCCAAGGTGCTCTTCCTTGTGGTCGAGCTCTGCGGCCTGACCTTCCGCAACCAGGATCGCTCCAAGAGCAACATCATCGCCACCGCGCTATTCGGCGACGGTGCGGCGGCCGCGGTGATCAGCTGCGATCCCCAGTCCGACGCGCCGTCCTTGGAAGCCTGGGGCGAGCACACCTGGCCGCATTCCCTGGACGTCATGGGCTGGCACATCGAGGACGACGGGCTCGGCGTGCTGTTCTCACGGGACATCCCGGCCCTGGTCCGCGGCCGTTTCCGCGACGTGGCCGAGGGCTTCCTGGGCCGTCACGGCCGCCGCCTGAGCGACATCGGCGGCTTCGTCTGCCATCCCGGCGGCGCCAAGGTGATGGACGCTTTGGAGGAGGTCCTCGGCGCCGAGGCGGGCGGCATGACTGCCGCCCGCGAGGTGCTGCGCGACTACGGCAACATGTCCGCGGCCACCGTTCTTTTCGTCCTGCACCGCAGCCTGGCCGAAGGCGCCAGGGGCGAGCAGCTCATGTCCGCCCTGGGGCCGGGCTTCACCGCCGCCTTCATGTTGGTGCAGCCATGAGCGCGCTGGGCAACGAGTTCGGCCTGGCCTGGGGCCTGCCGCAGATCGTCTTCCTCTTCGTCGCGGCCCAGCGGGTCATCGAACTGGGGATCGCCAAGCACAACGCCGCCCAGCTGCTGAGCGAAGGCGGTACCGAGATGGGCGCCCGGCATTACCCGCTCTTCGTGCTCCTGCACGGCGGCTGGCTGCTGGCGCTCTTCCTGGTGGTACCGGCGTCGTCTCCGGTGTCTCCTTGGCTGCTCGCCGGCTTCGGCCTACTCCAGATCGGCCGGATCTGGGTCATCGCCAGCCTCGGCCGCTACTGGACCACGCGGGTCATCACCTTGCCGGAGGTGCCTCTGATCCGGCGCGGCCCCTACCGCTACCTCCGGCATCCGAACTACCTGATCGTCACTCTTGAGATCGCGGTACTGCCCCTCGCCTTCGGCGCCTGGGAGCTGGCACTGGTCTTCAGCGGCCTCAATGCCGCCTTGCTGGCCCTGCGCGTCAAGGTCGAGAACGCCGCCCTGGCGCCGAGACAGGAGCTGGCGGGCAGCGGCGACTGATAGAGGAAGATTGTCCTGAACCTGAGCGCGTTCCGCGGCGGGTCGAGTGCGGGCGGGCCCGTCATGACCGGAAGGGCTGGTGCGGCTGAGAGGACTTGAACCTCCACGGGGTTGCCCCCACAGCGCCCTCAACGCTGCGCGTCTACCAGTTCCGCCACAGCCGCAGGATCCTGCGGGCCCTTCGCCCGCCTGACCGTCAGACCTCCTTGTTACGCATCTTTGGCTGCCGACTCAAGAGCGCGATAGGGCCGCCCAGGCGCCTTTCGGCTTGGCCGAACCCGGACCTGGGGCCGATCACGGCCAACCGGAGTCTCCGGCGCCGGAGCCCGCCGGTGCCGGTCGCCAAGGGACGCCGCACAGGGCATCCCGGGCCCTGCGTTCGGGAAAAGTTGTCACGACAAAAGTAATAGTAAGGGAAATCCCCGACATCTCAGCAATAATAACCATAAGATCCAGGCAAATTATTTCATTAACCCTTGAATTTAACGGTTTGTATCAATTCCCTGACGCACTCTAGGCAAGGGACCAGCTCAATGGAGCAGTCTCTTTGCCGTAAGGGAGTAGCACCTCCGGCCGAAGGAGCCGCGGGGTGCTGCCGGTCAGGAGGATCGGGATGGCGCGAGGGAAAGACACGGGGACCGAGTCCGCTGCCGGTGCGGGTCCCAACCCTCAGGATCAGTTGGACCTGGGCAGCGCGGCTCAGACGGGCGGCGACCTGGAAGACGGCTTCGAGACCCTGGAGCAGCAGCCCCAGGTCGAGGAAGACATCACCAACCCGAACATCCATTTCGGCAGCAATGTTGAGCCGGAGACCCTCGCCGAGGCACCGGAGGAAGGGGCGGAGGGCCCGGAGGGCAAAGACCAGGCAGAGCCGCCGGCAGACCCGGCTTCGGCCCTCGATCCTCTCCCCCCGGGGCAGGATCCCGCTGCGCTCGGCCCGCGCGGCGAAGACATCTTCTGGGAGCCCGGGCCCGACGCGCCCGCTCGCCGTCCGGTATTCTCCTCGGGGTCCCCGAGCCGAAGAGGCGAAGACCCGGTGTCGTCGGCAGCCGGCGACGACCCGCAGCCTTCCGCCCTGCCGTCCGGTGGCGGGGCCCGCAACGCTCAGCCCCAGGCGAGCGGCGAGGCCCTCGACGCCACCACGGGACCGACCGGCAATGCCGGCGGCGGAAGCGGCGGTGGCGGCAGCAGCGGTGGCGTCAGCATCTCGGGGCCACTCTCCATGACCGGGACCTCGGTCGACGAGAACGCGGCCGACGGCACCGCCGTGGGCAGCATCGCGCCGAGCCTGTCTTCCGGATCGCTGAGCTATACCTACAGCCTCGTCGACGATGCCGGCGGCAGGTTCGCGATCGACAGCACCACCGGCGCGGTCACCGTCGCCGACGGCTCGCGGCTCGACTACGAGGCGGCCGGAAGCCACAGCATTTCGGTCTATGCGGTGGGCTCCGATTCCAGCACCGCGATCGAGAGCTTCACGATCAGCCTCAACAATCTGAACGAGGCGCCCGAGGACCTGACCCTGAGCGGCAGTTCGGTGTCTGAAAACGCGTCGGACGGGACCGCCGTCGGCACCGTGGCGGCCAGCGACCCCGACGCCGGCGAGACCTTCGCCTACGCGCTGATCGACAACGCAGGCGGGCGCTTTGCCATCGATTCCGCCACCGGCGCGATCACGGTCGCAGACGGCTCCCTGCTCGATTTCGACAGCGACAGCAGCCACGACATCACGGTCCTGGTCGCCGACGGCAATGGTCTGACCTACACCGAGACCTTCACCATCGCGGTGACCGACCTGCCGGACAATCCGCCGAGCGATCTGAGCCTGTCCGGAACCTCGGTCGCCGAGAACGCTGCCGACGGCACGGTCGTGGGCACCGCCAGCGCGACCGACCCCGACGCCGGCGAGACCTTCACCTACGCCCTGACCGACGATGCCGGCGGCAGGTTCGCCATCGATGCCGCCACCGGCGAGATCACCGTCGCAGACGGCAGCCTCCTCGACCACGAGGCCGCCGCCAGCCACGACGTCACCGTCCGCGTCACCGACGGCG